>NZ_JAJDMJ010000119.1:0-1704 GCF_020593585.1 Blautia sp. DFI.6.71 | reverse complement strand
GAGCCTGCAAATAAAAAGTCAATAGCAAATTGATGATTTCAGGCAAAAATTTTTGCAAGATTTTGAACATTAAAATAAGACCACCGATATTCGCTGGTCTAAAATAAAGGTATTGACGAGATATTTATTCTGGGAGTGAAGACAGATATTCTTTCACTCGACCATAGTAGATGCGAAGAAACTTATTCGCACCGGCTGTCATGTAGACGTAATAAGGCTTTCCTTGTGCTCGTTTCTTATCCATAAACAAGTAGACAGGATCATCCTGTGGCTTTGTTTTGATGAGAACATCCATGACTTGAAACAGAGTCTTACGAAGAGTACTGGAACCGCGCTTGGAAGCAGGAACGCTTTTCTGCTCATATGAACCGGATTCATTTACACCGGGATCAACGCCTGCAAAGGCTGTAATGGCTCCTTTGTGGGTAAATCGGGAGACATCACCAATCTCTGCCATAAGCTGTGGACCAAGCGATTTACCTACACCTTTCATAGCCATGACAACAGGGTATTCCGGCAGTTTAGAAGCAGCCTCATTCATCATGGTACGAAGCTGTTCCACAGTCTGTGAAGCCGTATTTAATTGTTCTACAGCCTGTTTGATGATTAACTTTGTCAGATCGTCTTTTGGAAGTATAGAAACAAGCTCCTTAGATGCTTCATAGATTTCAACAGCTTTTGAACGGCTGAAGTTGTACTTCCTGCGTTTACACCACTTTTGATAGTGGTCGATAAAGGCGTTTAGAGAGAGTTTACGAACACAATCCACATGCCAGTAGGTGGCTGAAAAGTCAACCCATTTTTGACTTCCATCCTCACGGGCAGGGCTGTCAAAATAAGTGTTAGCTCCCGGATAAGTTTGGTCAAGGATGCTGATTAGATTATTTTTCATAGCGGTTTTGTGTTTCATGTAAAAATCAAACTGGCGGTTCATGGTTTTCAGTTGATTACGAATTTCATCCATGAGACTATACTGTCTGAGTTCCGTCCAACTGTCAAGAGTATAGCGTGCAATTTTTACTGCATCCGCTTTATCGGACTTTACTTTGCGGAGAGAGTTGTCTCCAAAATCTTTGATGAGTTTGGGATTTATGGCAGATACAAAAAGGTCAGCTTTCGAAAGTTCACGGACAAGAGGTTCGTAATAACGACCGGTGTGTTCCATGACAATACGAGATTCGCCATCAATGGATTGGATCTGCTCAATGAGAGAGCGAATCCCACTGACTGTGTGTTTGACTTCAAATGGTTTTGAAATGATCTCACCATAAGAACGAAGGATAGCAACCATGCTTTTTCCTTTGGAAACATCAATACCTACTGCATTCATATTCATAAATTTGTCACTCCTTAAAATCAGATTATGCAATGGATAAAGACCAGTTTTACTCATTGCCTATTCCATCTACTGTGGTGTGACACGAACGTACCGAAGGCAGTTCAACCTGCATAAAACGAACGCTGCAAATGAGGAGCTGGTTATCAGTCTCGGTAACGGACGCGAAGTCCAAGATGAATAAGACGATATACCGATTGCTCCATACATTTTAACAGCTTAAGCAACAAGATGGATAATTCCTTACTGGCTGTAAGGGATATTAACCATAAATATATTGTAGTAGATGAAAGCGCAAACTGTGCATATCTACACTCATAATAAATAAAAATAACAAAACGGTTTTCATTCAATTTCTCCCTATAAAA
>NZ_JAJDMJ010000118.1:0-1716 GCF_020593585.1 Blautia sp. DFI.6.71 | reverse complement strand
TGGTATGCTCCCCGTCAAGAGGACAATAAAAAATAATAAATTTTTGTATCGTCAGCCATGCTATGGCTGGCGATATTTTATGCTGCTTTTGTATATTGCTCATGATATTTCATTGGTGTCATTACATGCAGTTTCCTTTGAAGTCGTTGGTTGTTGTAGTAATCTATGTAATTAGCTATCGCAGTAATCAAAGAGCTTCTGTCATTAAAACGCTGTTTATAATACATTTCTCGTTTTAGAATTCCCCAAAACCCTTCCATTGGTCCATTGTCAATACAGTGGGCAACTCTAGACATACTCTGCTTCATATGATGTTTTTTTAATCTAGTATAAAACTGTGCGCTTGTATATTGAAAGCCTCGATCAGAATGAACTAATGGGTGTGCATCTGGCTCCTGACGAACAGCCTCATCAAACGTGTCCATAACTAATGGATTATCATTATGATCGCTGATTTTAAAGGAAACAATCCTTCTATCATATAAATCTAAAATAGCACTCAGATAAACTTTATGAACTTCTATTCCGTTGTAGTATTTAAATTCAGAAACATCTGTAAGCCACTTTTCATTCGGTTTTTCGGCGTGAAATTCACGGTGTAAATAGTTTTTTGCTATGTGATCAGGATTTCTGTCTCCTCTGGTACAACTCTTAGGTTTCCATTTAATATTTGATTTTATATCGTATTTCCTACAAATACGAAGTACTCGTTTATCATTCACATGAATTCCTTTATGTCCATCTAATTCATCACGAATCCTTCGGTATCCCATATCTGGATGCTGGTTATGAATCCTTTGGATTTCAGTGGATAGTCTTTCGTTTCGAAGTTCATTATTACTTTTCGGATATTTTACCCAGCGGTAATACGCAGAACGTGTAACATTAAGATATTTACAAAGTCTATCTATGGGATAATGCTTAGTAGACGATAGTTTTTGGATGGCTTCATATTCGGCTAACCGATGGATTAAAGATAGCGCCCCCTCCTTTCCAGTTCTCTGACTTTTTTTAACAGATCATTCTCCATTTGTAAGTCTAGATTTCTTCTTTCTAGTTCAGCTATCTTGTCACGTAGCTCTTCTTCAGGTGTTCTGCTTGGAAGAGAAGCTATACGACGTCCACGTCTGTCTTCCAGACCCGCTTGACCCATCTTTTCGTATCGTATTACCCAATTGCGAACTTGTTGATAGGAACAATCATATTTGAGTGCCATTGCACCATAATTCTTATCATTTGCAAGACAATCTGTTACTATTTTTAATCTCTCATCAAGTGTAGTGTTCTTTGCTTTTTTCATGTAAGCACCTCCAGTGGATGTTTTTAATATTCCACCAGAATTATACACCTTAATCCAATCGGAAAGCTGTCTGTGTGAACGAATTCCGTATTTTGTGCAAATATCCTGAAGAGATCCTTCTCCGTTAAGATAATCATTTATAGCAGATATTTTTAAATCTTTTGAATAAGATTTGTTTTTCGGTTGATTGAGTAATCCAGTTGGTCCATCATACTGATAAATAGAAATCCAATTTCGAATACTATGATGATCAACTCCCAATTCTTTTCCTGCTTGCCGTATGCCAATTTCTCCTGCAAGGTAGCGTTCGACTATTTTTACTTTTTCTACTGGTTCTATCTTACTCTTTCTGAACATGAAAATACCCCCATATAGGACTTTTATATTTCATTGTCCTATATGAGGGTAGCATATCA
>NZ_JAJDMJ010000117.1:0-1722 GCF_020593585.1 Blautia sp. DFI.6.71 | reverse complement strand
GGTTAAATGAATTTTTAAATTCTACCTTGCAAGAGTAAATTCTATACCTGTAGAAATTACTTCTGCATGGATTTTTCCTTCTTCTTTTTATAAAATACTACTGCAGATGATCCCCTGCCTGTGCAGAAGGAGGATAAAATGAATACAGGAAGACCAAAAGGCAACCAAAAACATCTTGACTTATCTGCACGTATTATAATCGAACAGCATTTAAATAACGGTGATTCATTTAGAAGTATTGCAATAGAATTAAGCAAGGATCCAAGTACCATATCCAAAGAAATCAGACGTCATTCCATTATCAGGGAAAGAAGCGCAGATGCATTTGCCCCTATTCCCTGTGCAAACAATTATGATAGTTCAAAGCCGCGGACAAATATATGCAATGTCATGCATATGTGCGGTGATAATGAATGTCGGCGCAAATGTGTCCTCTGCAGAAAATTCAGATGCAGCGATGTCTGTAAATTTTATAAACCAAGAGAATGTGAAAAATTAAATAAACCTCCTTATGTGTGCAATGGATGCAGCAAGAGAACGAATTGCATGATGGACAAAAAGATCTATTCTTCAAAATACGCCCAGGACTCCTATGAAGCCCTTAGGACTACCAGCAGAGAAGGGATCAACCAGACACCGGAAAGTATACAGAAACTGGACAACCTGTTGTCACCGCTTCTCAAAAAAGGACAGTCCATTGCCCACATCTACGCATCTCATGCTGATGAGATCGCCTGTTCCAGAAGAACCATATATTCTTACATAGACCGTGGCGTTTTTCAAGCCAGAAACATAGATCTGCGCCGTAAAGTGGTATACAAGCAGCGGAAAAGAAAAACTACTGCCAGCCTTAAAGACAGAAGTTTCCGAAAAGATAGGAGCTATAAAGAATTTCTGGAATATATCGCAGCGAACAAATCTGTTTATGTAGTCGAGATGGATACCGTTGAAGGAGCAAAAGGTACCAGTCCCTGCTTTCTGACTATGTTCTTTCGAAACTGTAGCCTTATGCTTATGTTTCTTTTAGAAGAACAGACCCAGAAAGAAGTAACCAGGATTTTTGATCATTTAACAGAATTACTTGGAATTGAACTGTTCCAGAAACTTTTCGAAGTGATACTTACGGACAACGGACATGAATTTCAGGACCGGCAAAGTCTGGAATATAGCAAAAATGGGGAAGTACGCACACGTATTTATTATTGTGATCCCAACCGTTCTGATCAAAAAGGTGCTCTTGAAAAGAATCATGAATATATAAGGTATGTCCTTCCAAAAGGAACAAGCTTTGAAAAAATGACAGACAAGACAACGCTGCTGTTATTAAATCATATCAACAGCGAAAAACGGGACAGCCTCAATGGACACAGTCCATATGAAGTATCCCGTCTCCTGCTGGATAACAGACTTCATAAAGCATTAGGATTAGCAGAGATACCAGCCGATGAAGTCACATTGATACCAGCATTAATAAAATAATAATAACAATACAGGCACAGGCAAGTTTCATTGCATAGAATTTAGTCTTTCCAACAGACATGTGGAATTTAGTCCTGCACACTATTTCCAGATGTCCTTTTATCATGCAAAAAACTATGCTGTTTATGCCGTATAAAAGCATTATATACTAAAAAAATCAAGTTGTATATCTCCGAAAATAGAATTAAATCCCGCATAAAATCAAGGTATATTAGAATGTAGAATTTACTTTTTCATTCAAGC
>NZ_JAJDMJ010000116.1:0-1754 GCF_020593585.1 Blautia sp. DFI.6.71 | reverse complement strand
TAGGCGTTTGCGAAACGCCAAAAGCCGCATAAATACGGCATTTTTTTGTTGTTAAAATAAAATATCTCCTCAAGGTTTATGGTAAAATAGAGTTGCGAAAAACTATAAACCAATCCACCAAAAGGAGATATACCTATATGATAACACATAAGCAGCTCACTTTGGCAGAAGTTTTTGAAGATTGCCAAAAGAAATTCGACAACGACAAATACCAGTTCCTTTCACTTCTTGATGAAGCCATTAACCTTGATGAAATTGTTCCTGTTTCTTTTATTACTCATTTTCACGCTTCAACCGGAAGACCTCGTAAGCACCAGCTTTATCCAATGCTTAAAGCTTTTCTGATTCAGCGTATATTCTCAATCCCGACTGATATGCTCCTGATCGTTTTCTTGAAATACTCTCAGGAATTACGTGATTTCTGTGGCTTTGATGTTGTTCCTGATGCCTCAAAATTTACCCGTTTTAAACAGGATTTCCTGATGGACTTACAATCTTTGTTCGATCACATGGTTGATATGACCGAACCGATATGCCAAAAACTTGATCCTCATCTGGCAGCTATGACCATCTTCGATACCTCTGGCATTGAAGCCTGGGTAACTGAAAATAATCCAAAATACGTAAACCGTATTATCAAGCAGTTAAAGGCTTTCAAGAAATCCCATAACCTTGATGATTCCTATGATCCTTATAAGGCTGCTTATGGTTCCATGCCTACGCATGCTGCTTCCAATCAGGCAATCCAGCAGATGTACATTAATGGACATTTCTGTTACGCCTATAAGTTTGGCATTGTAACCAACGGACTTGGTATTGTCCGTGATATCACTTTCTATAACAAAGAGTTCCTAAAGGCTCATCCGGATATCGTTGTGGAAAAGAAATCTGACTCTCCTGATGAGGATAAATCTCTTGCCGATTCAAAAGCCCTGCTTCCTGTCCTGGTTGATTTCTTTCAGAAACATCCGCTTATCGCCCCTAAGACTTTTCTTGGTGATGCTGCTTTTGACACGATTGAAATCTACAAATCTCTTTTCGGTGAAATTGGATTTGAAAAAGCATTTATTCCTCTCCGCGTAAAACTTTCTATGGAAGATAACGGTTATACTATCAACGAAAATGCTGTTCCCTGTTGTCCTCATGATCCTTCGCTTCCTATGAAAAGAGAAGGTAGTAAATCACACTTAAAAAGCAAAATTCCCACGATGAAATTTGTCTGCCCGAAAATGAAATGGGAATACAATAAAGCAGATAAAACAAAACGCCGTGTATGCCATTGTGATAATCCCTGCACAACATCTTCCTGTGGAAGAATGATTTACGTTTATCCCGAAAAGAATCTTCGTGCCTATCCCGGAGTGGAACGAGGTTCAGAAGAATGGGAAAAAACATATAAAATCCGTGTAAACGTTGAAAAATCTATTAACCACTTTAAAGACAGCTTTTGCGTAGCTAATCGTAAGACCCAGAACGAAAAAACGCTTCATGCCGATTTACTTTTGGCTGGCATAGCTCAACTTGTTACAGTAATCGTTGCTGATAAAATTCATCAACATCAATACATTCGAAGTCTTAAGCCTTTGATTGCTTAAAATTGAGATTTTATAAATTTTTCTGCTTCATACTAACTATGAAGCCTTTTTGTCATGCCCTAAATGAATGACTGCCACCTTCCATTCCAGGAATCCTGCATTGCAGGATTCTATCCTTGTTTTCAATCAAGATTGCGAACTTGTTTCGCAATTACCTAT
>NZ_JAJDMJ010000115.1:0-1772 GCF_020593585.1 Blautia sp. DFI.6.71 | reverse complement strand
GAACTCCCACCAAAGGTTTTGGAGACCCCTATCATACCATTTGACCAATCCCCTATCAAAACCAACTTGTAAAATTTCTTTTACTGTTGCAATTATACATATAAAAGCAACGATTGTCAAGCTTATTGTGCATTTTTATTATAAAGAATTTTACAAAGAAAGAGCGGAGATGGAGGGATTTGAACCCTCGCACCGGTTGCCCGGCCTGCCGCATTTCGAGTGCGGTCCCTTCAGCCTCTTGGGTACATCTCCATATTAAGATTAGAAACAGTTCTGAAGTGTAACTGGAACTGTTTTTTATTATATAAGGAATCTACGGAAAGGTCAATTCTTTTTTTATTGACGAATTGGTTTTGCTGTAATAAGATAATAACAAAATGCGGTTGTGTACCCTCTGGATTGCTATTGTCTGGGGATAATAAGCAGCTGCGAGGAAAGCAGATAGGTGACGATTATGACAGATAAGAAGAAAACAATTCTGGAGGCTGTGGAGAAGCTGACAGATACTTACCGTAAAGAAGAACTCTTTCTGGGAAAGGACAGAGAACGTCTTCCAAATAAGAAAGAGATTATTAACTTCATTAAAGATATGAGGTCTATTATTTTTCCCGGATATTTCAGTGTGGATTCCAGTGCCAGCGTGTTTCCGGAGCATTATGTGGCATATCGCCTGAATGATCTGTATGACTGCTTGCAGGAGCAGATTGAGATTGCATTTTTATATCAGGGTGAAGAAGAACAGAAGGCCAAAGAACATGCAGAGCAGATCACAGAGCGATTTTTTGCAAATGTTCCGGAAATTCAGCGTATGCTGCTGACTGACCTGCAGGCAGGTTTTGACGGTGACCCGGCTGCCAAGAGTAAAGAGGAGATCATTTTCTCTTATCCTGGATTTTATGCAATTTATGTATACAGACTTGCACATGTTCTGTATCTGGAAAATGTGCCGTTTATTCCAAGAATTATGTCTGAATATGCACATGGTTATACAGGTATCGATATCAATCCGGGTGCTACGATTGGAGAATATTTCTTCATTGACCATGGAACCGGTGTTGTAATCGGTGAGACTACGGAGATTGGAAAGAATGTGAAGCTGTATCAGGGCGTGACTCTTGGCGCACTTTCCACCCGTCAGGGACAGCTGCTTGCCAATGTGAAGAGACATCCGACGATCAGAGATAATGTGACGATTTATTCTAACTCTTCTGTGCTGGGCGGTGAGACTGTGATAGGAGAGAATACGATCATCGGAGGTAATACCTTTATTACAGCATCTATTCCGGCAAACACCAAGGTCAGTGCGAAGAGTCCTGAACTTGTGATTAAGAAACCAAGAAGTTCAGTGGAAGCTACGAATGTATGGGATTGGGAGAACTGATCTCTGGTTAACACTGTAAAATTTTGTTTTCCTGACAGGTTCCATCATATACAGTAAGTCCAGGCTTTCAGCGTGGAAAGTAATAAGTAGCAGGTGGAAATTTGCTTATATCAGGAGGAGTGAAAGCTCCTTCTGATAAACTGCATAGCAATTATTCGGTATAGAGCTGAGCAGCGAAACGGATGATTTTATCTGCGTGACAAATTGTTTGTCAGATGATGATTTGTATATGTTGTTAAAAAAATAGAAAAAATTTAAATTTAGTGTTGACAAATACAGTTTCATCATATATACTAATCTTCGTTGATGCGACAGAGATGCACAGACAACAAGCTGTGCGGGTGTAGTTCAATGGTAGAACACCAGCCTTCCAAGCTGGATACGTGGGTTC
>NZ_JAJDMJ010000114.1:0-1791 GCF_020593585.1 Blautia sp. DFI.6.71 | reverse complement strand
ACTTAAATGAAAAACTAAATTCCGGTTTTGGACCAAATGCAAGAGTAAATTCTATATAGGTCGAAGTTACTTTTGCACACATATTTGCCATATTGTCTTTGATAATCATTACTCCGTATAATGTACTTGCAGCTGATTGCCTGCCTGTGCAGATTGGAGATAATTATGAAAAATAAAGGCAATCAGAAACATTTAACATTTGAACAGCGTGTTGATATCGAGAAAGGTCTTACTGAGAATAAAAGCTTCACTGAAATTGGACGAATTATTGGTAAAAATCCATCTACCATATCAAAGGAAGTACGTCTCCACGCACATACAAAAGAACGTCCGGATTCAGGTTACACTCACCCGCCATGTATTCATCGCAAGAACTGTAAGGTGACATGCTTGTGTGATAAGATGTGTGGCATTCATTGTAAGCTTTGCAGAAAACCATCCTTTCGCTGCACTGATATATGTCCCGCATATGAGACAGCTGAATGTGAGAAACTGAATAAACCTCCCTACGTATGTAATGGCTGTGGTAAAAAGACCCATTGTCTTATGCCCAGAAAGTTTTATTCATCCAAATATGCCCATGATGAGTACCGTAGCGTGCTAGTCGATTGCAGAGCCGGCATTAACCAGACTCCGGAAAGCATTCAATCCATGAATGATTTATTGGTTCCATTGATCAAGGAGAAGCATCAGTCCATCGGTCATATTTATGCTACTCATGCAGAAGAATTGGGTTGCTCCAGAAGAACACTTTACTCCTACATCAATGATTGTGTATTCGATGTCCGCAATGGTGACTTAAGACGTTCTGTACGTTATAAGAAACGCAAGAAACCTACACAGACCAGTGCAAAAGATCGTTCTTATCGTCAAGGTCATAACTACGAAAATTTCCAGAATTATATGAAAGATCATCCAGATATAAATGTTGTGGAAATGGACTGCGTGGAAGGAATGAAAGGCGAAAGCTGCGCCCTCTTGACCTTTACATTCCGCAACTGCAATCTTATGCTTATGTTCCTGTTGGAATATCAAGACCAGGAATGCGTGTTAGAGGTCTTTGTATGGCTTGAAACAGTGTTAGGACAGGATGCATTCAAAAAGCTTTTTCCGGTGATCCTCACGGATGGAGGTTCAGAATTCTCAGCTCGTGAAGAGATGGAGGAATTCTGTGACGGAAGTAAAAGCACGACGGTCTTTTACTGTGATCCATACAGCTTTTGGCAAAAAGGTGCCTGCGAAAAGAACCACGAGTATATCCGCTACATCCGTCCGAAAGGGAGTTCATTCGCTGATTTAAATGACGAGAAAGTCAGACTTATGATGAATCACATAAACAGCGAAAAAAGAGACAGTCTTAATGGACATAGCCCATATGAACTCTCTCTTTTACTCTTGGACAACAAACTGCACAAAGCATTAGGATTAAAGGCAATCGCACCTGATGATGTTATGCTTAGTCCAAAACTTATAAAATAAAATAGTAAAGCACAGGCAGATTTCACTGCACCAGAATTTAGTCTTGCACATAAGGCATGTGGAATTTAGTCTCGCACACTATTTTCAGATGCCCGGTTAGTATGCATAAAAACATAAATCATGAGTGCTTACAGGTTTATTATAAGACAAAAAAATAGAATTGTTAAGGTGCATTACAGAATTTAATCCCGCATAGTTACTGAGATAATCCACAGCTGGAATTTAGTTTTTCATTTAAGTAATATAACCATAGATATTAGAAAAAACAACAGAATCTGAGAAAAGAGTTATCAGGGAGAAATAAAAATGCAG
>NZ_JAJDMJ010000113.1:0-1815 GCF_020593585.1 Blautia sp. DFI.6.71 | reverse complement strand
ATTCTATTCCTCCTGTGATGGAAACCTTAAAAATATCAGTAGCTACCTGTTCTTCCTTTTTCGGACGAAGATAAACCGTTGTACCTTCTCCGGGCATAATAACCCCCGTTTCATAATCATCAAGGTACGCCCAGAAATGTTCCGTATTCTCAAAATCAACCGTAACAGGATTTTTTCCATTGTTATATATCCATATACTGCGTTTTGGACACATAAACATATCCGGATCCGGATCTGTATTATCCCACCAGTCGTATTCTTCAGGGGTAATTGTGAGAAATCTCGTACCGCTATTCGGTCTGCAGTTCACCTCATAATCCTGATCAGATGCGCCGCGAATAAGAACCCGTATCCTACACTTCGCCTGAATGCCTTCTTCTGTTTCCATGACAAAGGTTTCTTCATGAATTCCCGGAGAAAGATTTTTCTTTACATAAATATCCGCTGCAACAGCTTCTCCGGGCTTAACCTTATTCCCAACTTCCATTGGAAACCTTCCCTGAAACGGATAATCAAACGGCTCAAGTGTAAAATCATTCAATTCTGAGATAGATTTGATATGCCAAGCCTCTGTGCCTGTATTTTTTATCTCTAGCCTTTCCCACCCCCAACCACTGCCGTTTACTCCAGTCTGTCCCAAATCAAGGATTTCACTAGAAACTGTCGCCTCATATTTCTCATATCTCATTTCACTGTCTGAATCCACAGTATCCTCGAAAATAGCTGAAGCTTCCGATACATCGCCTTCCTGCTCTGTGGTTTCCGAAATAAATGTTTCCTCTCCAGCAGAAAAATCGGCTGCCAATACCGGCTGACCGGTAACGATCACAGCAGAAAGAAACAGCGATAAAAATGTTTTGCCTCTCCTTCTCATAATACTTTGCCTTCTTTCCATCATTATACCTCGTTATCATGTTACGTTTATGTTAACATATTGTATCATATATGTAATATTTTTTCAACAATCTTTTTTATTTAACATATTTAACTATGCAGAAAAAGCGGCTTGAAAAGCCGCTTTTTTCTACCTTTGCAGGAACCCAATCTCTGTAAAGATAAGTTTCGTTATTTAAATTCAATGGAAGAAAATCTGTAGATGTAGATTTCTTTTGCATTGTGCGTTTTATTCCAAGCTTCAATAAGCAGTTTTCGTGTTTCATCATGCAACATAATAATCACCTCTTGACTCTATCATAGACCTGTTGTCAAGAATGTGCAGTATTTTTTGGGAGTGCTATAAGAAACATCCTGAATTTACAGACCGTTACCGTCGCATCAAAGCACGCCGTGGTCACAAGAAAGCCGTCATTGCTGCCGTATGATCCTGACCGCTATCTGGCACATACTCACAGATTTAAAGCCATATACACCGGAAGGTTTTCTTGACTCCCGTCCTGTGAATAAAGAAAAAGTGTTAACTACTTCACAGGCACTTAATCTGCTTAAGCAAAGAGGTTATTTTATCAAAGACGATCCTTTGTCAGTTTCCTGATTAGGTGTTGCGTTTATATTCAATTTTTCAGCCACCTAAAGATGGCTTATTTGTGATGTCAAAATTTATTCTCTATCCACTATCCCTTTGTTTCAAACTTTCAGTTTCCTATTATGTAATCAGTCCGTCTTTTTTGTCCGTTCTGTTTTTTTCTTCTGCTGTCTGGTAGCTCTCTTTCTGTTTTTCAGGTTTTGTAAAGTCAACTTTACAGAATTTACTTTTCTCTTTCTCAAACCAATTTAAACTTTTCTAAACAAGGGGCAGTTGCCTGTTTCTTTTTATTTTACCCTGATTCTTCTTCCCCAGGATACCCAGTCTCCGTA
>NZ_JAJDMJ010000112.1:0-1825 GCF_020593585.1 Blautia sp. DFI.6.71 | reverse complement strand
CTTTTCTGGCACTTCCATTAATGATTACAATTTTCATGCGTGTATCCTCCAACTTTTTCAATTCAAATAACTTTAGGTTGCCTGTCATAAAATATTCGAGAAGAACTCTTCTAGTAAACTATTGATCATCTCCGGTTTATCTGTATTAGAATTATGACCGGCCCCTTCAATCCACTTTAAAGGAATTTTCGTTTTTCGATGCCATTCTCTGTTATACCTTATGCATGAACCGGCATGATCCTTTGTACCACATATCAACAGGGAAGGACATTTGATTTCATAAGGCAGATCCTTTTCCATTGCCTCTGCCAGAATACGAAATCCATGCCCGGCAATTTGTGCATAACGATGCTGATCACCATCATAGACCAGCATCATTTCCTTCATCAGGTTTCTGCCATAATTAGAAGTTGCAACTCCCTTTGTTCCGGATTTCAAAAGCAACTTCCATGGGTAATGTGCATATACTGGTTCCATTCTTTTCAGAAGCCAGATCTCCACTGCTGTCACATAGTTTCTCTGGAGCGGTGCTGAATCAATGGAAATAAAACCTGCCAGCCGGTCAGGATACAATTGTGCATAAGCCTGGCCTACATATCCTCCCATTGATTGACCGATTATAATTGGTTTTATGATTAAAAGGCATGAGCCGGTGCATCCCATACAATAATATTATATTTTCCATCGAAGTACGCAACCTGTTTATCAAACAGTCTATGGTCAGCAGTCAGCCCCGCAAGAAATACAAGCGTCGTTGTATCCAAACTCAGAATACTTGACCAATAGTGAATTGTTCCGCAAGGAGTTTGATATGTACTTTCCTTCAACAAATCCACCTCCGCAATTTTCATTTTTCTCAGTTACACAACCTGAAAAACTTTAACTATTTTCATATTGGTTTTTTATATCAAATACATTCTGCTACATCTCATCCGGTTTTTGACCGTCGTGGGCTTTCCATTGACACTCCGTCAATTTCATATCTGTAAATACCGCTTTAAACGATGAATCTTCCGGACTGCATGCATAAATTCCAAATTTAATTTTTCCTGCACCAGCCCACATATGACAAATCCTCATTTGCTTAAACCGTATGCCATCCTCAGAACATTCAATGCAATAATCATCTTCACGTCTACTGAGACGATACCACATAGATTTAATCTCTGCATCAATTTCCGTAGTTGCCCAATCTGAATATCCATTGTTTGTCACAACACTTCCCAGGTGCTGAAAATTGTCATTCTCATATTCTATAGAACCTTTCAACCAATTCTCACTGTCAAGATACATAACCACACCGCACTGATCAAAGCGATGATGGCTTTCCTTAAAATCAGTTTTCACTATAAATGAAAAAAACTTTTCCTCTGTTTCTATCTGCAGAACCGGAGCATTATCATTGCGGAAATGATAGTAAGTTCTTTGCCACAAATCAGTTCTAGTACATCGTTTCGTAAATAACTATACCAATCGCGTAGGATGCGGATTCGAGTGTGCTGGTATAAAAACGCAGGCGTAGCGGGCTACGCTGAGGCTTTTAGACCTGTGCAATCGGATTCGCAGACAAGTGAGTGGTATAGTTATTTCGAAAACGATGTACTATGCTGTGTAATAATCTCAATTTTGTCATCTGTCAGCGTGTAATCATCAGGTTCTCTCGTCCACTTAAAATCTTTTATATTCATTTCATTATCCCTCCAACTTCCGATTTCTATTTTCGTTTCCATAGCATAGTGTACTCTTTTTCACCAGTATCTTCATCCAAATCTTCACATTGAATAATGAACCCTTCTCTTTGGTAAAAAGAAATTGCTCTGGCATT
>NZ_JAJDMJ010000111.1:0-1949 GCF_020593585.1 Blautia sp. DFI.6.71 | reverse complement strand
TAGCTGATTTCCCCTAGCGAGCGGAAGAAATTCTGTAAGCTTTGGTAAGCTGATAATCATACAATAGGAAAAAAAAAATCCTATCAGGTAAGGTCTAGCCAACCGCCTGTACCGAGTCCTTGGAACCGAAATGGTAACATTAGGTTTAAGCGTAGGACAGGGAGCAACAGAGCCGAAACGAAAGTGAAGTGATTGAGCTGGGAAATTATTATGAGGTTGGAAATGGTCGATGTGCTCTATTACACAGCAGACAATACTGTTATGACCGATATGGCAAGGTTATAGCGGCATCCCCCAGTCTGAGAGCTTGGCGAGGTTGATGATAAGTATGTTATCGGAACAGCTGAGATCCTGTCATTTCCTTAAAAAAAGGTATGGAAACCAAAACAAAGAAATGCGTTAGGAATCCAAATGAATGGCAGGAAGTCCGACACAGCCATATTATCGCAGAAGTCTGTGAAAGCAGATGGAGAAAAGGGCTGTGCACTTTATAGCTTCAAGAACAAAGAACTATGCAGACAAAAGAGAGCTGATGAACATGGTGAATGAGTTACTTGGAATACAGTATAATATCGCAAAAGCAAACAGAACCGACAGAAAGGTTCAGAATCTTGCAGCCTACATCAATGCGGATACGCTGAGAGCAATCCATAAGACTATGGACAGAAAGAAAGCGTATGGGATTGATAAGGTGACAAAAGAGGATTACGAAAAGAATCTGGAAGAAAATCTCGCAAATCTTGTGAAAAGGATGAAAAACGGAAGCTATCGCCCGAATCCAACAAGGCGTGTTTATATTCCGAAGGAAACAAAAGGCAAAATGAGACCGCTTGGAATTTCCAGTTATGAAGATAAACTGGTGGAAAATGCGATTGCACAGATACTGGAGCAGATTTATGAACCGAAGTTTTATAATGAGAGTTTTGGATTCCGCCCGAACAGGAACTGCCATCAGGCAGTAAGGGAAATCATAGAAATGGTGCAGTATCGAAAGACAAACTATGTGGTAGAAGCAGACATTAAAGGTTTCTTTGATAATGTAGACCATGAATGGCTGATGAAGATGTTGGCACATGATATAGCAGACCGGAAATTTCTTGAGATTATAGATAAATTCCTGAAAGCCGGAGTCATGGAAAATGGCAAATATCTCGACAGCGAACAGGGAACCCCACAGGGAAATGGAGCAAGTCCGATACTTGCAAATATATATCTGCATTATGTATTGGATAACTGGTTTGATGTAATCGTGAAGAGACAGTGTAAAGGAGAGTGTTATCTTATCCGATACTGTGATGATTTTGTCTGTTGTTTTCAGAACCAGTATGAAGCAAAAATATTTAAGCAGAGGCTGGAAGAACGCTTTGCAAAATACGGATTGGAACTGGCAGGAGAAAAGACGAAGATATTGGAATTCGGGAGGTTTGCCAGGCACAACAGAAAAGCAAGAGGAGAGAGAAAACCAGATACCCTTGACTTTCTTGGTTTCACATTTTATTGCGGAATGGACGGAAAGAGAGAGTTTTTCCGTTGTAGGGTAAAGACCAGCAAGAAGAAATTTCGCAGTAAGATAAAAGCAATGAAAGAATGGATAAAGGCACATCGAGCAATGCCATTGGAACTGATATTTAAAACAGTGAATGCAAAATTGCGGGGACATTATCAGTATTATGGAGTGACCGACAATACAAGGGAAGTGAAGAATTTCCTAGTACAGACAAAATGGTTATTGTATAAATGGCTGAATCGGAGAAGCCAGAAAAGAAGTTATACGTCGGATACCTTTTTTAATGGACTGCTTCGAACATTCCCATTGTTAGAACCAAGTATTAAGGTAAGTTTGTTTTATAGATAAAGTATGAAATATAAAGTGAAAAGCCGTATGCGTTAATAGCGCACGTACGGTTTTGCGTAGGGGTATGGGGAGTAATCCCCATATCTACTAGAGA
>NZ_JAJDMJ010000110.1:0-1981 GCF_020593585.1 Blautia sp. DFI.6.71 | reverse complement strand
TTAAGTGTTCATAGAACCATACTGCATCTGATTTGTATTGGAATGTCACCACAAAGTAGGTAGACCCAAGGAACCTCCCCTTGAGTCCCCATCAGAACCGTACGTGAGCCTCTCGACTCATACGGCTCCCTCTCCAACAGATGGTAATATTCCAAATTTCCAGTGTGCAAACAAGTTTCTGTCTCTTCTGGCTACTGCACCAAGCCAGTGCTCGGCTCTGCTTCTCGTGTTTTTCTTTTTATAACTTCGTCGTACCCATTTAATCAGACATTGATTGATATAACGCAACACCTCATAAAATTCTGACTTATAATAGTGTGTGTAGTAGTTAATCCATCCTTGCACTACTTTGTTTATCATGTTCCCAATATCTTTTAATGAGAGATCCGCCTTTAACTGTATCTTCCATTCTCTGATCTTCTGTTTCATAGCAGTTTTGGCTTTTTCACTGACCGCAGGCGTAAAGCCTACAAAGAACTTTCCTTCTTTATTCTTATTTAGCCTTGGTCTGAACGTATATCCCAGAAAAGTGAATTGGGTACAACTATAGTTTTGTGGCCTTCGGTTATCCTTGCAGTAGACAATACGTGTCTTTTCTTTATTCAGTTCCAATCCAAACTGCTGAAAACGTTCTTCCAGTTTCTGCTTTATAAATGCAGCCTGCTTGTACGATTGGCAGTGCAGTACTCCATCATCAGCATATCTTTCCCACCAGATGTTCGGATATGCTTTTGTCATAAAGTCATCAAATACATAGTGAAGAAATAGATTTGCAAGCACAGGACTGATAACTCCACCCTGAGGTGTTCCTGACCTGCGTTCAGCAACCGAGCCATCACTCATGATGAACGGCACTGTAAGCCAACGTTTTATATAAAGTATCAGCCATTTTATTTGCGTATGTTTCTCAACCATGTACATCAGATATCCATGTTTGATGTTATCAAAGAGCCCTTTGATATCTAATTCCAATACCCAGTCTCTTTTAAAACATCTTTCCCTTGCTTGTCCTACTGCCTGAATTGCAGATTTGTTCGGACGGTATCCATATGAGTCATTGTAAAACATTGGTTCAACCAGCGGTTCAAAGTACATCTTCGCAACCATTTGTGCGATTCTGTCTTCTACTGTTGGAATTCCCAAAATTCTGATTCCACCATTTTTCTTGGGTATTGCTACTGCCCTTACAGGCTTCGGGAAATAACTTCCTGATGCCATCCGGTTCCATAGTTTATACAGGTTGTTATTAAGATGCTCCTCAAACTCTTTTATGGTTTGTTCATCTGCCCCGTAACTTCCTGCGTTTTCCTTTACCGCCTGAAAAGCTGCAATTACAGCCTTCTTTGAAATATCAAACTGTTTTGCTTCGCTCATAAGCTCCTCCTTATTCCTAAGTTGACTTATTTACTCTGCTTGGATACTGTGGCTTCTTCGCTCTGTTTTCTTTTCAGAAACCCTCTTCACTACTACAAGCCACTCTGCCCCTATGACTGTATCAGTACTCTGTACCTTGCGGTTCGTCCACTTGGCACTCTCCCTTAACACCAGCCCGTAGGTTCCCACGTTCCATATGAATGCCTGAACAGTGTTCATGCCACCTTTACGCCGTCCACCGCATAACCAGTAAATAGGCTCCCGTTATGCTTATCCCAGGTTAACGACTGACCCCCTGGTTTTGATGGAGTCTCTACGCTTTCGACGTTTTCGTAAGTGGTTCACAGCTTCGTTCATCTCCACTGTCCACACCTGACTGTTTTGTACAGCCTTTTCTCTGACGCTCAGTACCATAGCTTTTGACTACAGCACCTCAGAGTGATTTGAAACCTCCACCTATATAGCGGTTCCGATGGGCCTGCCATCATCATTCACACAGCATGGCTATACTTGTTTGACATCATGTCACAAGTTTCCGCCTTCGTGGCGCACAATCATCAGCATAGACCACCAGACCTGCATATCCCTTTAACATCGGCGTTACCAC
>NZ_JAJDMJ010000011.1:0-88514 GCF_020593585.1 Blautia sp. DFI.6.71 | reverse complement strand
TGTATCATAGAAGAACCTTATAAACATTATTTTACAGAAAAAGTTTCATACTCTCTCCAGATTAAAGCCTATTTATACTTTAAAGCATGCACGGAGACAGCAAGAAGACCTATTCCTGTACGGAAGAGGTCTTCCTGTCCTTATACTAAAGTTAATTGGTATGCTGAAGTCCCGCAAAAGCAACATTTAATTTACCTCCAGATTACCGCTTTTAAGAGATAGATAATCGGAACTTCCGCTAAGCAGATAGAAAAAATATTCCCCTTTTTCATCTGGTGAGAAACTATATTTTCCACTCAGTTCATCGAACACTTCTCCTTCATACATTATCCCGTCTTTTACATAACCGATAATCAAATCTTGGGATACTGTAATGTCTGATTTATATTTATCAAACGAAATGACTATATTATCTTTATCAGTTAGTTCCCATCCCTTTCCATTGTCTTGTGTAAGTACACAAAGTGAATTGTTGATTAGAATTATTTCTGGAATGATATACATTTCATCTGATTTATCAGTAGGAATCTCTACTATTGATGATGGTATGAAATTAGGCATCAGACTGCTTTTAACAATTCTGCTTTCAGGAAATTCTGATGAAGATTTGGCTAATTCCTCAATATCAACAACTTTCCCCTTTTCATTGGTATATACACCGTCTTTTAATATGATGTAGCTTCTATCATTGGTTTCTGTCCCGATTAAATGTCGATTGCTGTCATCAATTAAAGCCGATGTTAACAGATGACTGATTGCAGCATATACAGGCATACACAAAAACACTGAAACCACAGTTACAATAATTGCAGTTCTATAAGTGAACTTTAAAGGCTTATGTTTTGAAGCTGTTTTACAAAATACATTTTGACGTATCTTTTGTTTGGAATATTTTTTCAGTATTTTATTGCAATCATGAAAATACACTTCCTCAATAAAAGATTCATCAATTTCACTCATTAACTCATTCAAAGAAAATTTTACAGTCTTCATATCTAAATCCCTTCTTTTCTATTTTTAGTTTTAATTTTTTACGTCCGCGTAACAGTTTGGATTTTACTGTAGATTCTTTTAATCCGGTTTCTTCTGCTATTACAGCGATTGTCTTAGTGTAATAGTAGTACGAGATAAAACATTTTCTTTCGTCAACTGATAGTTCATATATGCTTTCTTTTAAGCATTTGATTACTTCTTCTTTTAACAGCCCGTATTCAATATGTTCGTTCGTTCCAACCTGAAACGCATCTTCGTAATTTTCAGAATGCATCTTAGAGGTTTTTCGTAATGCGTTTTTTGCCATGTTTCTTGCGATTGTTCCTAAATAGGGTTTGAATGTGCTGTAGTTATCTGTATCTAAATCTGCACTGTAATTCCATAGAGCTACAAAAACATTAGACACGACCTCCTCCTTGTCTTCATATGGCAAAGCACTTCCAATAATATTCTCGACTATGTATACAACATATCTGTAGTATTTGTTCATACATATTTTTAAAGCGCGCTCATCTTTATTTTTTAGTTCGAGCATCAGTTGTTTCTCATCTATGTTAAATAACATGCTTCTACCTCATAAATTCAGTGAATACTATAGCAGTGGTTTAATAATGGGAATGTGTATTTTCAAAAAAGGGAACCGAGAAACCAAGTTAAAAAGCTTCAATTAAAATCAGGATAAGTACTCACCAGCACTTGAAATATTTTCCACTATTAAAATGTAATAGAAAATGATTTGATTGTAAAGGCATCAGAGGACAGATTAGTTACCATGCCGTAATAGTAATCTGTTGCCTGTGTCGTAAATCCTGAACGCAAACCACTTGCTGTAATCTCACGCACAAATTCTGATGAAGGTCCAGCTACGTATGCGCGTACTCTTGAACGATGAAAAGCAGAACGGCTCAAAGTGTAATTTATAGTTATGTATCTGCCGCTATTACAATAAAGTCCCATACTGTTATTTGATGGTGTTAATATGGCGACTTCGCCATTTTTCAATGTGATTCCGCGCCAAGTATATCGGGCATATGCATTTGGAATAACACCTTCTTCAACAACTTTCTGCAGGCTTTCGTCAGCAAACACAGTGTACTTCCATTCAATCATATTAGGGTCATCTGTAAGCGGCTCTGCTGCAAAAACATTAACACTTAGCGACAGCATCATAACGAGTGTTAGGATAAAACTGATTATTTTTTTATAAGCCTTCATATATGTACACGACTCCTTTCCAAGGTTCCCTTTGTAATAAGATACACAGTAAATATTGTAACGGTTGCATTTATTTAAAAAATTAAAAAAGATAATTTTTAATTTTTGTTTTTTGAATTTTTTGATTGGTAAAATAAGAAAATGGATTATAAAGAGTTGCACTCTAGGTACCTCCTACGTACAGAATAAGTATCAAATACAAAGGAGTGAAATCATTATGATTAAAAAATTAAGAGTAGCCGTGGATCACGGGAACCGGAACATGAAAACCTGTCATTTTATCTTTACCACAGGACTGACGGAACAGGATAAAAAGCCTGCCAGGGGAGAGAAGTATCTGAAATATCAGGGAAAGTATTATACCCTTAGTGAGAAGCGGATTCCGTACCAGAGGGACAAGACGCAGGACAGCCGGAACCGATTCTGGATTCTGACCTTATTTGCCATTGCAATGGAGCTGGAGCAGAAAAGCCAGATCCAGCCGGAGGATGTCATTCAGGTGGAACTTCCGATTGGGCTTCCGCCGAAGCATTTTGCAGAGCTTTGTGAGAGATATGAACGCTATTTCAAAGGGGACGGGAAGGTGCAGGAACTGTGCTTCAACGATAAAGTCTATCACCTCTGTATACAGAATGTAATGGCGTTTCCGCAGGATTATGCAGCCATGATGACGAGGATGATGGAAATCCGTGAGATTCCGAAAGTCGTAGGGATTGATATTGGCGGATTTACTTCTGATTATCTTCTGATGAGAAGTGGCAGACCGGATATGGATTATTGTGATTCTCTGGAAAAAGGTGTGATTACCATGTATAACGATATCATTTCCAGTATTAACAGTGAATATGACATGCTTCTGGAGGAGGCAGATATCGACAGTATCATCAAGGGAAAAACGCAGTATTATGAGGAAGCTGTTGTACAGGCAGTAGAAACCATGGTTCAGAATTTTGTTACCGATCTTCTGAACAGCATCCGAGAGCGGGGCATTGATACAAAATCTACTTATACGGTGTTTATCGGTGGCGGAGCAGTGCTTCTGGAACGATTTCTGGAGCAGGCAGACCGGTTGGGAAAACATACCTTTATCCGGGATATGAAAGCAAATGCCGATGGATATGATCTTTTGTATCGCATGACACAGGCTGGAGTGTGATTTTATGGGAAAGAAAAATCCGTTTGTATTCACTATTGGTTTTGATAAGTCGGATCCAGATCACGTGTATGTGACAGAACTTCTGAATACGACAGAGAAAAAAGCAAAACTGATCGTTGCGGCAATTCTGGCATATACGGGAAGAACGGATGAGACAGGTAATGGCAGTATAAGCATGGAACCGGATATGCTCCGGCCAATGATGCAGCAAATCATCCGGGAAGAAGTAAGAAAGGTATTGGAAGGGCAGGACGTTTCTAAGATAAATAGAGAAATGCCCACAGAAGTTGATTTGATGGAAGAAGAACCGCTGCGGATGGATCAGACTATGAGACAGAATGTAGTGGATGCTATCAGTGCATTTCGCAGGGCATAAAAAAGCAGGAGAGATACACATGCTTATGGCAGTGTACTCTCCTGTTCTTTGTATCAGAATGGGAATAGACAGAAAACTCACAGACTATTCACAGATTACTCACAGATTGTCTTTGTATAATGTGTAGATGATGAAGGATACGGGAGAGCCTTAACTTAGGTTCTTGAATCCATCCAGAAGTCCACGCAGTGTAGAAAGGGCAAGCTGTTTCTGCTCCTCCGGGCAGGAATTTAGTTCTGCCATGATTTGCTGCATGGTAGAATCCGGGTTCGTTTTCTGGTTAGAAAATATAGCATCTATGGAAATATGTAAGTAAGTTGCCAAGGCATAAAGTGTTTCCAACTGTGGATTGCCAATATAGTTTTCAATATCAGAGACAGTCCGTAAAGAAATCTTTGCCTGTTCCGCAAGGCTGTTTTGCGAAAGATTGCGGCGGAGACGTTCTTCCCTGACTGCATCTCCCAATAATTTTTTCACCATCTATATCACCTCACTTAATGCATATATTTTATCGTAGATTAACACTATACGAAATGCGTTAAAGTGCGTTATGATAAGCAGGATAACACATGCACAAATAGAGAAACATGGAAGTAAGTACGACAGACATGAATGGACAGCATAAGATAAAAGCCAAAGAGGAACTGAATCTGTTAAAAAAATCTTATCCATACAATGTGTCGGAGAGAAGTTAGAATATGCAGTATATGAGATACTATCATCGCATATCCTACACAATTACATAGAAAGAGAAGTATCGGCTGGACTACGAATAGAGTGGTCCAGCCTTTCTTTTTTTCGAAAAAATGAAGGCAGTGTCACGTTTTGTTGCCGCTCACCGCCATCCTCGGAATTTTTTGGAACGTGATAAAAAATTTCGGAGGATAAAACAAATGAACAAAAAAACATATACAGGATCAAAGATACAAAATCACTTTACAGCATATCTGATACAGTTTGTCCGTGGAAAACGACATGATTATCTGGAGAAGAAAATCCAGATGGCTGATGCAGAAGAACTGTTGGAGGATATTGGACAGATGGAGGCAAGAATTGTAATCGAAGAATTGCTGGAGAACCAAACGAGGGAGCAGCTTTTATTGCAGGAGGCACAGGGGAAATATCCAGAATGGAATAAGATGTCAGATGAAAGACTGATGAAAGCGCTTCATACGCTGCGGGATGAAGAACGGAAGCTGATTTACCAGCATGTGTTTGAAGAACGTACTTTTGAGGAAATGAGCAGGCTAAACGGGTTATCAGAGGAGCGATGCAAGGGTATTTATTATTATGCAATCCGGAAGATCCGCAAGGTGATGGGAGGTGAAAACTAATGAATTTTGAACGATTACTTTTAAAGGCAAAAGAAGGAAATGCAGATGCGGTACTGAAGATTTTAGAGATATATAAGCCGCTTTTAATTAAGAATGCGATTGTGAATGGCAGATTTGATGAAGATCTGTATCAGGAACTGGTAAGTACATTGCTTCAGTGTATCCAGAGATTCCAGATAATTGAGTAAGTTATCTTAAACAAAGGCTGCAATCACTCTCAGGGGAGTAACATCCTCTGGGAGTGATTGTTTTTTGAAGGGTGATATTGCCTCAGTTCGAATCGGCAGACGGTGTTGATCTATTATGTTGCCTGATGCTTTAATGCTCTTTTGTTGTTGCCAGTTCTTTATGAAGATGTAGAGCCATAAACACAGTAACAATAGCAGAAATTACATCGGCAATCGGTTGTGCATATAGTATTCCATTTATGCCCCAGAATGATGGGAGCAACAGAATGATCGGAACAAAGCAAATACCTTGTCGGCAAGCCCCAAGAACGAATCCGGCGGTGCCTTTTCCAAGTGCAAGAAACAGAGAAGAATACACTGTGTAAAATCCAAATACGAAGAAGGAAAATCCATTTGCCATTAGCGATTTTTGACCTACAGAAATCATCTCTGTATTGCCTTCTGTAAATTGCGAAATAATCTGTGTGGAAAATAGGGCTATTGTCAATCCCACAACTACACAAAATATTGTTGACCATAAGATAGAAGTTTTAATTGCTTCCCTGAGCCGATCAAACTTTTTGGCACCATAGCTAAAGCCGGCAATTGGTTGGAAACCTTTTAAGAAGCCGAACACAACCAGAGTTCCCATTGAAGTGATTCTTGTAACAGCGCCCATTCCGGCGATAACAGCATCTCCATAGATATTAGCTTTCCGGTTTATGAATGCGATAGAAAGGCTTGTAAGAAGCTGGAAAGTCAATGTGGGTATACCGATTTTCAGAATTTCAGTTATGATCTGCTTAGAAGGACAAAATTCCTTAATGGAAAATGTAAAAGCGCTTTTTTTCTGTAATGCATAAATTAAATATACAAGAGTAGAAGCCATTTGAGAAATTGCTGTAGCGATTGCCGCACCAGCAACCCCCATGTCGAGAGTATAGATGAAAATAGGATCTAAACCAATATTCAATACAGCTCCTAATAATAATGCACACATAGTTGTTTTTGCGGCGCCTTCACTTGCAACGATATTGTTCATCGTTACATTAAATACATTGAAAATACATGAAATAACATAGATTCTTCCATAAGAAAGGGCGTATGGCATAATCGTGTCTGTTGCACCTAACATGGTTAAAATAGGTTTCAAAAAAATTGCAGTTCCGATAATAATAACTGCGCCAATACAAACACTGCTGTATAATGCAGTACTGGCGACTTTACTTGCAGCTTCCCTATCTCCTCGCCCTAAAAGTCTTGATAAGTAGGAGGCGGCACCATTGCCAAACATCAGACCTAAACCAACAACTACTTGTCCTAAAGGAAACGCAATGGAAATTGCACCCATTTGACTCTCGCCAAGTCCTCCTATGAAATAAGCATCCACCAAATTGTAGAGAGCGTTAATAAGCATACCAATCATTATCGGTATACCAAGAGCCATTAGTGCTTGGGGAACAGGTGCATTTCCTAATAAATCCATTTTGTTGTTATTCTTGTTCATTTCAAATACTCCTTTCAATTAAGAATATAAATTATAGTAGTATAAATTATAGTATACTACGTGAGAGAATACTACTATAATTTATAGTAGTTGTCAAGCGTGTATCCTGCAATTTCCTTGACAAGAGGTATAAAATCAAATACTATAAATTACAGTATATATAACCGTAAGTATTTTATAGCTTTCGTGGATATAGAAAGTGGGTGAACTATGGCTACAATAGATTTAATTGTGTTAGGAATATTGAAAAAGGAACCGATGGGAGCCTATGATATTCAAAAATTAGTGGAATATCGTAATATATCAAAATGGGTAAAAATCAGTACACCATCCATTTACAAAAAAGCAATTCAGTTGGAGGAAAAAGGCTTCATTAAAGGAGAAATTGTGAAAGAAGGTAAGATGCCTGAAAAAGCAGTTTATTCATTAACAGATGAAGGCGAAAAAGAATTTGTAAAGCTTATGATGGAAACAGCCTCTAAACCCATTCACTTTTTTTTAGATTTTAATGCAGTAATTGTAAATTTGGATAAGTTACCGCCTGAAAGTCAACAATCATGTATTGCCAGTATTGAGGAAAATATTGAAATATTAAAAACTTATCTGGAGGAAAATCTTCGAGAGAAAGAGAATGATCCGGAAATCCCTAAGACTGGTATGGCAGTATTGCAACAGCAGATAGTTTTGGCGGATGCTATTGAAAAATGGATTATTTCTCTAAAAAAAGACTTTTGATGAAGAAGTCACTAGCTGATTTCTTATTAGGTCTGCAGGATTGGGAAGAAACAGGGATGGATGCCGACCTATGTTCCGGCTTTGTAGCCAGAACATAGAAATTTTCTTAGTGGGGAATCTCCCTCAAACCCGGTGCTCCTTATATCCTGCAGATTAAACTTCAAATTTATACCCATATCCAACTACTGTTTTTATGTAATTCTTGTCGCTGGAATACTTTTTTATCTTCTTGCGTATTTGAAAAATAGTGTTTTCCACGGCGTGGAAATAACCATTTGCTTTTTCAGGCCAAACTGCTTCATAAATCTGTTGTTTAGTAAAAGCCATCCCTGGATTAGAATATAGCATATAAAGTACATCAAATTCTTTTACAGAAAAGTTAATGTCTTTTCGTACTATTAAGCCGTAGGTCGTAAAGGTCTGCGACTTTAACTTTACCCGGAAAGGAGCTGCCACATATATAGGCAGTGCTGTAATTTTAACAGTAACGGTCACCAATCTATGGGGATGGCTTGTATATCCGGCTGAAATGCTAAAAAATCAGTGGTTCTTATTTATCACTTCACTCTGCCCCGGTAATTATGTGTTTGCCGTTTCTGGCTCTTGCAGCTATTGCGATTCTACTGGTCTATTACCAGACTATTTGCAGGTAAAGCATTGCTCTGGTTTTGAATTTGAGTTTTGGCAGTCTAATAATAGCATTTTAGATTAGCTGTGATAAGGTGAAACAGATTAGGAGGAAAGTAAATTGCATTACAAAGACAAAAACCTACAGATAGATATTCGCTGTCATACTGTTTTTATGAATGATCAAAAGATTGAATTGAGTCTGAAAGAATTTACGGTACTAAAATATCTAACAGAACATCCTGGCTGGGTATTCTCTCACGAGGAGATTTATCGTAATGTCTGGAAGGAAGAACCGATTGACTGTGCTAATGCGGTTATGTGCTGCATTAGCCAGCTTCGTAAAAAGTTAAAAGTAGATTCACGGAACTGGAATTACATCCGCACCGTCCGAGGTGTGGGCTATAAGTTTCAACCACTCTCAGGGGAGTAACATCCTCTGGGAGTTTTTTGTCATATTTGTTGCACTTTTCGGCTCTGGTACGTACAGAAATAGAAAAGAAACATATCCCAAAATGTATACATTTTAGAAGTACGTTCCGGAAAGGGGGATTATATCTTAAAAAGGTTACACACACAGTTTTGAGATATGCCAACAAAAGTGTGGATATTTTGGGACAGGGAAAGGAGAAATGTGGATGCAGATATATGGATATCACCGCACCAGTACAAAGGAGCAGCATCTTGATCGTGGCATACAGGAAATTGAGCGGTACTGTAACGAGCATGAGATGGCACTTACGAATATTTTTACGGATCAGGAGACAGGGAAGAATTTTAATCGTCCGAGATATACCGTTTTAGTGGAGGATGTCCTGCGGCTGGGAGATATTTTGATTGTTACAGAATTGGACAGACTGGGGAGAAACAAGCATGACACCATGCAGCAGATCCAGCGGATCAAGGACATGGGAGTGCGGCTTATGGTTTTGGAACTGCCGACTACGCTTATGGACTTATCTGTGATGGATAATGCGATGGCAAGGATGATGCTGGAAACAATCAATAACATGATGCTGGAGCTTTATGCTTCTATGGCGCAGGCAGAGCTGGAGAAAAAGGAGAAGCGACAGCGGGAAGGTATAGAAGCGAAGAAATTGCGGGGTGAATGGGATGATTATGGAAGACCAAGCGTGATGAAGCAGGAAACCTTTGACGAGAACTTCCAGAGCGTTATTTCCGGAAAAATGACACCGACGCAGCTTCGGAAGAGTCTGGGAATGACACACTCGACTTTTTACCGGTATCGTAAAACTTTTTATGAAAAATATCCGGAACTTTCCAATACCTAGAATGAAAGCCCTATTACTTATATAGAACAAAGAATTTCAGGAGGAAAGCAATATGAGTGAAAAAAGAATAGGTACTTTGATTTATGATCCATCTATGGGAAGATATGATATCCGGTTTGGTATTGAATCCTATTATGGGGGACTGCATTGTGGAGACTGCTTTGATGTGAAGGTAAGGGATGTATGGATTCCGGTTCGGATTGAAATGGACGAGAACTGGTATCTTGTGGGACTTTCGAAGACACGCCTCGGCGGGCTGACTGTTCGGATGTAGAGGAGATAGATGATGGAAGCCAAAAAGAAATATGTAAAGCCCGCCTTCCGATTTGTGACAGATCTGGGGAGTATTCTGGAATGTCTGTATGAAGTATATGGAACGGATGGGGAGCTGCTGCTTAAAGGGGAAAAGCTGTCAGATACAGTAATCTGCCCGTTTGTCCGCATGGTTCAAAAGAAATGCAGTGTGGTGGATGCGGAAATCCTGCATTTGATGCTCTGGAAGATATATATGGTAAGTGCGAGGAAAGAAGCATTTGTAGCGGATGCTAAGAAAGAGCTACATCCCTTATTTGACCAAGAAAGATGAAAAACAGATTGACACCACATATGACACCACATATACTATAGATAGGAGGCATTAAAGATGTCGAAATGGGATAAACTATTGACAAGAATTTGCTCATTATCGAAAGACCTTCGTTTTGATGAATTAAGAAAAGTATTAGAAAGTTATGGATATGAGATAAATGCTCCGAGAAGTGGGAGCAGCCATTATACATTCCGTAAAGCGGGATGCCAGCCGATAACAATACCGAAACACGAACCAATCAAGAAAATTTATGTTGAAATGGTAAAGCAGATTGTAGAAAGTGAGGCGAAAAACGATGAAGACACTGAATGATTATTTGGCAATGTCCTATCGCATGGAAATTGTGGAAGATAAGGATGAAGGTGGATTTGTGGTTTCTTATCCGGAACTGCCGGGATGCATCACCTGTGGAGAGACGATAGAAAGGGCAGTTGAAAATGCAGCGGATGCAAAAAAAGCATGGTTAGAAGCTGCACTGGAAGAAGGGATTGAGATTCACGAACCGGGAAGCCTGGAAGAGTATTCGGGACAGTTTAAAATAAGGATGCCACGCAGCTTACACCGGGATCTGGCGGAACACTCAAAAAAAGAAGGCATCAGTATGAATCAATACTGTATATATCTTCTTTCAAAGAATGATGCGCTGTTAGTAAAATAAATATACAAGAATATAGATGAAAAGAGCCGTCCTTATGGGCGGCTCGAAGTATTCTTTCTTTGATTAAAAATGATATTGTTCTAGCAGATAGATAGGAAGTGTTTGTACATTCCCAGCGGTTCCGCCTTTGGTATCACCTTTCAGATATAGTAGTTTATTGGCCTTCCCCTGTTCCAATGCCTTCAAGGCAGTAGATGCAGTTCCCTTACCGGCTTTAACTTCAATCAGATAGCGGATGTGAGTTTTCAATGTCTGAGCTACAAAATCAATTTCACCACCTTTATAAGTAGCAAAAGCCGGTGTCTCAAAGATAATTTCTTCCGGGAATTCCTGGCGTTTGGACAAGTTAATGTAAACATAGTTTTCGTTCAATGAGCCATCCATAGTTGATACAGTAGCACCAGTTCTGGAGAGATAATAATATGCAACTCCAAGATCCATGAAGAAGCAGCGGCTTCCCGGTTTGAAATTCAGGATGTCCAGTTCTGTGATTTTGCCACAGAAACCGATGATTCCAGAATGATAAAGCCAGTTGATAGCACGATAGCAGGTTGCTTTAGAAAGATTACTGGAGTAATTCTTTGTAACGAGCTTTTGCAGTTCTTCACTTATACTGTCCTCATCTAATCCTTTCTTTTCACGAAGCAGAATACGGCAGATGCTTAAAAAGATGTTGGTAAAAACACTAATATCTGTGATGTCATCAAAGTACCGCATAGATTCGTTTAAGAAAATGCGGATGATTCTAACAAGCTCTTTTTGAGCTGCTTCCACGTCTTTTGTGTTAAGGTATGTTTCCACAACCTTTGGATAGCCGCCAATCTGTCTATAGATGTCGTAAACATTCTTTAATTCGTCATATAGTTCCGGTACGGTGTCATCTGCATGATCCAGTGGAAGTGATAGATATTTCTGAAAAAGCTGGTCATCCAATGCTTCCAAAAACTCTTTAAAGGAAAGGGTATAAATACGGATACTGGTAATATCTCCACTGGAGAATTTGAATTCCGGTTCCAGTACACGTCCCAGATAACTTCCAGTTACAATGAAATGCGCTTGAAAATAGCGGGTAAATTCTCGGATACGGTTGAATATCTCTGAGGATTCCTGAATTTCATCAATAATGATGACTGTATCGTTGGTATCTTCAAAATCCGGATCGAAGAGTTTAAAAGCATCGTGAAGCGGCTGCTCCGGTCGTTTTGTACCGGGAGTCCAGTCTGTGGCTTTTTTGTAACATTCCATAAATTGTTTGCCGGACAAATCAAACAGGTTAATGTAGATCTTGTGCCTGAAGTTCTCATCCGCAAATTTATTGATAATATATGTTTTTCCGACCTGTCTGGCACCATTCACTTCCAAGGTGCTGTGGACGGTATCGTTTTTCCAATCCAGAAGCTGATCGTAAACTTTTCTTTTCAGATACATGGGAAATGCTCCTTTCTTTCAACTGTTCCTATTATATCAAAATATGAATGGATAATATAGAGGGTAATTTCTGATAAATGATGAATTGTCTAGTCTGAGCAGTTCTTCACGGGTATTCCGGTTTCTGTCATTACTTTTTCGTACTGAAGAAGCTGTTCCCAGGTCAGCCATTCCGGTTTCTGATCTGTGGGAAAACCATTCCATAATTCTTTCATACGGGCAATATGGTTTTGAACGCTATGATTGCATAGGATAGACGGACTGCGATTTCCGTAGCCCAGATAGTATTCACAGTCAGACTGTAATTTACTTAACATCCGGTACTCGAATTCATAGGAACTTCTTTGATACGGAGCCGGATGAAATGTGTACTCCTGCTGTATGGGATGGGAAGGTTCTCCATCAATATGGTTAAAAGATAAAGAATAAAGATTCGGTTCAGGCTCTTTGCCAAGGTCAATATCCTTCCACAACTTTCCGAATTGGTCCTTATATACCGGACAGGAAAAATCATCCATGCCAGTATACTCAAGCACTAATTTTGTTTTTGCATTTTCATTCATTCTATTAGACCATCCTTTCCTTTATTGCAGACATTGAGGTATATTATTGGGCGCTGTTTCTGCATTCCACTGCAGCTTCGCACGTACATCCATCAGGATGATTCCTAACTGGTTTTCTCCGCAGTTATTGACTTTGCCCCAGAAATAGTCACCCCAGTTGTTTCCTTCAATAAGTGTGGACTCTCCGGTTGCAAGAAGTTTATCCCGGAGTTCCGGGTTCTGCATGAATTTGCACATGCAGATTTCATACATGAGCCGGACTTTCACTTTTTCCCAGTCCGGGCGTAATGTAAGATCTCTGCCGAGTTTCTTTGCATCAGAAGGATTATGCATCCGAAAAATACAGAATTTGCGTTGCTCTCTCGCAGAGAGTGTTTTCTGCGCTTGAAAAGCAGCTTCATTATTTGCATAGGTTTGTCCCATGTAAGAGACCGGTGCCGGATAGAAATTGCTTAGAAAAGCATAATCTCCCCGAAATTCATTGATCTGTGTAGGTATGCGCTTGCTTGTATTTGTTTGATTCATTATAAATTCCTCCTTTGTAAAAGAGGTGCGGCCTTTCAGCCACACCTCAAAATAATTCTCATCTATTGCAGAGATGGTTATGCAATCATCTCCAAAAATTCAGCTTCTGTAAGAATTGGAATACCAAGGCTCTGGGCTTTTGCCAGTTTGCTGCCGGCTTTTTCCCCGCAGATCAGGTAATCGGTTTTCTTTGTTACAGAGCTGCCAGGTTTGGCACCAAGCTCCAGAATCTTATCGTTGATACCGTCTCTGGTAAAATGCTCCAGTTTCCCTGTTGCTACGATGGTACATCCTGTAAATTTGTTTTCTTTTGTCATAATGGTCTCTTCCTTTCTTTGTTCAAATGTGAATTCGTTCTGTAAGTTTTTCCATAAATCAAGATTTGCTTCATCTGCAAACCAGGAATGGATGTTGTGATTTAAGATTTCGCCAAAATCCTCTAACTGAGTGAAGTCGTAATCTCCGACAGCCGCCTGTTCAAATGCAGTTAAATTTCCGGAAAATACGGTGTCCAGAATCCGGCTTTTGGTTCTGCCGATCATAGGAATATCCATGGAAACCAGATAGCGGACAAAGCTGGTCCTCCGGCTGGCGTTGATGGATTCCCACAAGCGGTCGAAAGATTTCTCACCATATCCGTCCAGTGCCACAATATCTTCCCGGTGTTCCTCCAGATGATAGATGTCCTGAAAAGAGTGCAGATAGCCCAGATTCAGGAATTTTTCTAAAGTGGCTTCTGACAGTCCTTCGATGTTCATTGCCTTCTTGCTGGCAAAATGGACAAACCTTCTTGTGATCTGGCTGTCGCACTGCGGATTATCACAATGCAGAGTTTCTACGGTGCGACCGTCGCTGGTCTTACGGCTGTAGGTTCTGGTTTTGGAACCACAGCAAGGGCAGACCGGAGGCGTGATGTCGGTATACCTTCCACGATCCAGATTATCCTCTATATGTGGGATGATCATGTTTCGTTTGGAAACAAGAATCCGGCATCCGGGTACAAGCTCCAGATTTTTGATAAAGGTCAGATTATGAAGGGAAGCTCTGGAAACATCACAGCCGTCAATCTCCACGGTATCGAAGATGCCGACCGGAGCAATCTCTCCGAATCTGGTCGGTGTCCATTCAATTTCACGCAAGAAAGTTTCGTAGGTATCATCCTCAAACTTATAGGCGAGGCCGTCCTTATAGTGGTGTCCGGTTTTTCCGCAGCTTTTGGAGTAGCTGAGACTGTCAAAAATCATGACAATGCCATCGATAGGAAGATGTAAATTTGCTGCTGTGGATACCAATTCCTGAATGAATTTCTCCGCATATTCTTTTGAAAGTCCGGTTCCTGAAATTGAGAAAAACGGGCAGTAACCAAAGCCCAGGTGTGTTAAACCTTCTAATTTGCAGGCTCTGCTGTCCGGGAAGGGAACATCCTCCATTCCTTCTAATACATTGAACGGAAGAAAGCGAACACAACGTCCGATACAGTTCTTCGGATCAAGACTTCGTACTGATCCGGAAGCAAAATTACGTCCGTTTTTATAAGGTTTTCCATTTCCATCACGCAGAGTATCTTTCAGACGTTCAAAATCATTGGTTGGTATAAAAGACTCACCGGTAATGACCAGACGTTCTTTGTGTGGAATGGTAAGCGGTACATTTAAAAATGCCGGGATATTGTGTGTAATATCTTCCCCCACTTCACCATCTCCACGGGTAGAAGCCTGAATCAGTCTGCCATCTTCGTAAATGAGTTTGGTAGTCAAACCGTCCAGTTTCAGCATAAAGAGAACTTCCTGTCCTTTCATGAAATCTAAAAGCTCTGAAATCAGTTTTGTTTTCTCAAGCGAGAGCAGTGGAATCGGATGGGTGACTTTGGCAAGTTCACTGACCGGATAATATCCAACCGTCTGTGTCGGAGAATTTGACAGGATGAAACCAGTCTGTTCCTCCAGTTCCTTCAGTTCGTCAAAGAGTCGGTCATACTCGGCATCAGATACCAGAGGGGCATCCTGATTGTAGTAGGCATGACGGTATTCATTGAGTTGTTTTACAAGATTCTTAATTCTTTTGACTGACATAGAGTCTCCTTTCTTTTGTGGCGTGCCAGTTCCGGAATCATTTGTTTCCGTAATCCTCCTTTCCCTGCGTTCAGGCATAAAAAAAGAGAATGACGCTTATGTTCATTCTCAAAATAGATGCAGTTTCCTGCAAAATAAAAAAAGCCAGAAGTCCCTGCTGCTTGTTGGGCATAGGAAAACTCCTGACTACGTTTCAAACCTAAACTGCGTGTGATAAATCCTTTCCGGATTGACACAAATAATTGATATAAGAACAGTATAACACTAGATGTAGTATATGTCAAATGAAATAGATTCCTCAATGAAGCTTTTGCCTTATGTTGATGACAAATTTGTCGGCTACAGGAATAAAAGCGTTCAGGATTTCAGATTTGCCCTAAGCGAAGGAATTCGTAGCCAGGTATTTTTTGCCACTTTCGTGGAGAAAGTCGAAAACCAGATAAAATCAATCTCTGTCATAAATGCCTCTAAACTGTTTTTACATCGTAGTGGTTATGCAAGTTCTAAATTTAAAAATAATTTTCACGAATAACTAACTTTTCTATATGCTGAATTGTCATAAAATATAGATTATTAAATTTGAAAGCAGATTGAAGGTGATAAACATGAGAAGTTATAAACGGTATACCAGGCGAAAGAGACTTTTGAAGCAAATCGCTGTGGTTGCTTTAGTGTTTATATTGGGATTTGTGCTTTTGCGGGCTGTTTCGTATATGGCGATTCAGGGTGAAATTCCGATGATTAACAGTTTCAATCTATTTAGAAGGGAAGCTGATACTTCTTTTGGATGGAACTTGATTCTTGTAAATGACGATTATTGTGTTCCCCGTAATTATGAGGTAGAACTCACAGAATTATCAAACGGAGAAAAAGTGGATTCGAGAATCTATCCTCAGCTTCAGCAGATGTTTGATGATGCCAGAGCTGAGGGACTTGAATTATTTGTAAGGGAAGGGTACAGGACAACTCAGGATCAGAAAGATATTATGAATGAGAGAATTCAGCAGTATCAGGATGAAGGCTATTCACGTGGGGAGGCAAAAAAACTTGCGAAAGAATATGTTGCCGAACCTGGAACAAGTGAGCATGAACTTGGGATAGCCGTTGATATCAATGCGGATACGTCCAAGTGTTCTTCGGATGCTGTTTATACATGGCTTGCCAATAATGCATATAAATATGGTTTTATTAAAAGGTATCCTGATAATAAGATAGAAATTACAGGAGTGAACAATGAACCCTGGCATTATAGGTATGTAGGGGTGGATGCTGCCCTGGAAATGCAGAAAAAAGGATTGTGTCTGGAGGAGTATATCGAGACTCTAAAATAAAAATTAAAAAATAATTTATCTTTAACTAACTTTTTATGCTTGTTAGGTGTCTTAGTATATAGGAGGGTAAAATATAGGGGGCAAATGAGGAAGGAGGAATGAGATGACTTCTGACTTCTTATTACTACAGAAAATCAGAAACGGCAACAACCATGCAGGTAATCAGTTTGTTGAAAAATATTATTCTTTTATCTATCAATATTGCTTTCTGCACATCCACAATCAAGAATGTGCAGAAGATATGGTACAAGAAACTTTTGTGAGGTTTTTCGGAGCGCTGATGAGCGGAGCTGAAATAGGAAAGGCGAAGAGCTATCTATACAGCATAGCGGGAAATATCATTAAAAACTACTATAAAAAAAAGAAGGAAATATTATTGGATCAGTTGCCGGATATAGAAAAGGATAATCTGACAGAAATAGAAATCCGGCTTGATGTAGAACGGGCGTTGGATCTGCTTCCGGAAGAAATAAAAGAGACGGCAATCTTGTTTTTCTTTCAGGGGTTAAAACAAAAAGAAATTTCTGATTTATTACATATAAAATTATCACTTGTAAAATATCGTGTTTCGAAAGCAAAAGAATTACTGTCAAAACAGTTGGAGGAGGGAAGAGATTGAAGCAGTATCAGAGAAAAATCAAGGAGTATAAATCCTTGATACAGAAGGAATATATACAGGAAACGGCAGTTTGCACAGTAATGGAACGGTGTTCAGACATTGTGAGCCGTCAGGATAACAGACGGGCGTCATATTTCGAATTTTTATTTGAGCAGTTCAAATTTATCAAGAAAAGATGGTGGGCCCTGCAGGGAGGAATCCTGTTTCTGCTTTGGATTCTGCTGGCGGACTCAGATGGAGGAGCAAATACAGAGCGGACACTGGGGGCTATGTCGGTGATGTTTTCTGTGATGATCGTACCTGAAATCTGGAAGAACCGGAGATTTTCTGCAGTCGAGATCGAAAAAACGGCATTCTATTCACTGCGCCAGATCTGTGCTGCAAGGACATTGCTATTTGCAGCAGTGGATCTGGTTATGATTACAGCTTTTTTCAGTATTTCAGTTTATACACTACAGATTTCGGCATACCGGATCATCATAGATTTTCTAGTGCCGCTTAATGTTTCCTGTTGTATCTGTTTCCGACTATTGTATAGCAAATGGAATGATATGGAGCATATTGCTGTTTTTCTAAGTATATCCTGCATACTGATTTGGACGCTGATTGTGTCCACAGATTCTATTTATCAGAAAATTTCGGTACCGATCTGGGTTGGCTTGCTGATCATATCGTTTGGTTATCTGATCTTTTGTGTTCACAAATCGCAATGTAACTGCGAAATAAACTGGGAGGTGAAGTCGAGTGGAACTGCAATTTAAAAATGTAACAAAAGCTTATGGAGATGTACATGCAGTAGATCACGTAACACATTCTATGGAGAAAGGTGTATATGGGTTATTGGGAGTAAACGGAGCGGGGAAAACCACTTTGATGCGGATGCTGTGTACAGCGATAAATCCGACAAGCGGAGAAATCTTGTGGAATGGAAAGGATATCTTCAGTTTGGGAGCATCTTATAGAGGGATACTCGGTTATCTGCCGCAGAATTACGGGTTTTATCCGGATCTTTCAGTGTATGACTACATGATGTATATTGCATCCATCAAAGGACTCCGTCCCATCGTGGCAAAGAAAAGGGCTTTAAAACTGCTAGAGCAGGTCGGGATGGCTGAAAAGCGAAAAAAAAAGATGCGCACTTTATCAGGGGGAATGATCCGGAGAGTCGGAATTGCTCAGGCGATGTTGAATGATCCGCGGATATTAGTATTGGATGAGCCAACCGCCGGTCTTGATCCGAATGAGAGAATCCGGTTCCGAAATCTGGTCAGTGAATTGTCGGAAGACCGCCTTGTCCTGCTGTCTACCCACATTGTGTCAGATGTCGAATACGTGGCAAATGAAATCATATTGATGAAAGAAGGAAAATTTTTCTATACAGGAACATCGGATGAGATTATTTTGTCTATGGATATGTCAGTATGGAATTGTACTGTTCCTAAAAGGGAACTGAATAATTATATGAAGAAATATCTGACTGGAAATGTAAGGACAGTTGCCGACGGAGTGGAACTAAGAGTCCTTTCAAAGACGCCGCCGGCAAGGAATGCAGTACAGGTGGAGACAACACTGGAGGATGCATTTCTTCTGTATTTTGGAGAAAAGGCAGGTGATAAAGATGATGTTCAAATATGAGTTGAAAAAGATCTTTTCTAAGCGGGTTAATCAGGTTTTGCTTGCGGCAGTGCTTGTGGTGACGATTATTTATTCCGGTATGGCAATCGGAAGTATGCGCTATGTGGATGAAGAGGGGCAAAATCACACTGGGATTGAATCGGGACGGCTTCTGGCTGAAAATATCAATCAATGGAAAGGGGAACTTACAGCGGAGAAAATTTCCGAAGTAATAAATGATTACAAGACGATATCTGCCAAATATCCGGATGAAATACCAAATACAGAATATGGAAAAACAGTACAGTCATATTATGATATTTATAGTTTTGTAATTGGCATAATGACTCCAGATTCAGAATGGAATGAAAGTGTAGTATATCAGCTTTCAGATGAACAGCTACAGAATATCTATACAATCTATCAGGACAATATGAAGAAAATAGTGGAAGAGTATGGTACTACACCTGAAAAGAGAAGTTATCTGGAAAGCGTTTATAAAAAGATAGAAATACCTTTTATGTTCGAAGCAAAAGATTCCTGGACTACGATGACAATGTACGCACAAACTTATGTACTGTTAATGGCAGTGATCATAGGTTTTTTGGTAGCTGGTATATTTTCCGGAGAGTTCCGCCCGGGAACAGAGGATGTTTTTTTTGCCACTAAATATGGAAGAACGAAGGCAATAAAAAACAAGATTTTTGCGGGAATACTTGTGTCAACGGTTACCTATTGGATCGGAGTGGGGGTATTGTCTCTTATCTCATTTGCAGTAATGGGAACAAGCGGATTTTTCACGCCGTATCAGATTGATGATCCATACAGTATTTATGTTATGACATATGGAGAATATTATTTGCTGATACTTGTGGGCGGGTATATCGTGACAATGTTTTGTGCTGCGTTGACTATGCTGGTGACAGTTAAGATGCATACACCGAATCTGGCGATTTGTATCCCGTTTTTCCTGCTTTGTATGATGCCGTTTATCGCAAGAGTATTACCGGCATTTGATGCTTTTTTCAATTTGCTGCCAACTGTATTGACTAATATTTTTAATGCAGTGAGGACGCCGATTCTTTTTCAGATTGGTTCGTTTGTATTTCGTCAGATTTCGTTATTGATGTTTCTGTACATCTTATTATTTATTGTACTGTTGCCTTTAATATATATAGGTTATAGTCGATATGGGTTAAAGAAGAAATAGTATTACGAACGTCTGATAAAGCTATTGAAACTTTCGGCTGTTACTGCAGAAATTTTATGATCCGGATAAAAAAGAGGGCTACTGATAAATTGCGTAATTGTGCCTCTTTATATAAAAGAGAAATTAAATGACATCACGTGAACTCGTTCGGGATATGTTTATAAACTATTTCCGGATATTTGAAAAAGATCAGGAAGGGTTGAAAAGCAGGTGATACCATGGGAAAGTAATGATTCTTACGTTTTCTGATTCCGAGGAAGAAATTCTGAATAAGATTAAATCGGTTCTAGTCTGTGAAAACACAGTAGAGTTTATGGATAATGTAAACATTCAAAAGTTGAGATTCCCAAGTCTGGAAATAGACCAGCTTCAGCGTTGTGTAATCAGAGAAGATAAGACAGTGGGGCTTACCCGACATGAATATGATCTGCTTCTATATCTTGCGTTATCTCCTAATCGGGTATTCACGAAAGAACAGATCTATCAGCATATCTATGAGGAAGCGGAGTCAGAAGTGAATAACCGAATTTACGGTCTGATTAAGAACTTGAGAAAGAAAATAGAAGAAAATCCGGAAACACCGCACTACATAGAAACGATACGTGGTGTTGGTTATCGCTTTCGGGCATAAAAGGAGCCGTCCGGCAATGGGCGGCTCGAAGTGTTTCTCTTGTTGTTTATTTATTGTTTTTTTCGTTGTATACTGATAAAACGAGGTGATAAAAGTGGCATATAGAATTTTGATCGTGGATGATGACATCGAATTATTAAAGATGTTAAAGAACTATTTTGAAATCAAACGATATGATGTAATGATGGCAGAAGATGGCACAGATGCTTTGGAAAAAATCCATAAGAAACCGGATATTATCTTGCTGGACATCAATATGCCTAAAATAGACGGATTAGAAGTATGCAGACGTATCCGGGGCAAAGTAACTTGTCCCATTATCTTCCTGACGGCAAAAGTGGAGGAGCAGGACAGGGTAAACGGGCTTTTATCCGGTGGGGATGACTATATACTGAAGCCGTTTAGTCTGAAAGAACTGGATGCTCGTGTTATTGCACATTTGAAGCGTGAGGAGCGTCATAAAGGGAAGTCTGAATACAGATTCCACGGAGACCTCAGTATTGATTATGGAGCAAAGAGGGTTCAGATCGGTGAAAATGATTTGGAGCTTACGAAGCTGGAATATGCAATCATTGAGTTTTTGTCCATGAATCCAGGACAGGTTTTTGACAGGGAGCGGATATACGAAAAGGTGTGTGGTTATGATGCGGAAGGTGACAGCCGTGTTGTTACGGAACTGATCCGGAGAGTGAGAAAGAAACTGGCGGAATATACGCAGACAGAATACATTGAGACAGTATGGGGGATGGGGTATCGATGGAAAAGATAAGAAATTTATCCTTGAAAAAGACAATGGTTTTATATACGATACTCAGCTTGATTGTCACTTTTTTTCTTTCTGTGTCAATTATTGAGATTGCCGGGCAGATACAGGAGGAGGTCTGGTGGAAGTACGTGGATCAGGACGAGTATTATCAGGCAATGAATGACCGCAATGAAAATTTTGAGGTAGTGGTACCGAGACCGAATCAGAGTAAAATGAGCAGAATGGACTGGCATATTTCAGAAACCTGTGATTTCCTTCAGACGTACGGAGTATTGCTTTTTTCTTTTGCCGGATGTGGAATTGCGGTCAGCCTGTTTTACAAAAATAAATTAAAGAGACCGATTCAGGAACTGAAGATGGCATCACAGATGATTGCGGAGGAAGATCTGGATTTTCATATGGCTTATGAGAACGAGGACGAGATGGGGATGCTGTGCAGGGAATTTGAAAGGATGCGTGGGCAGTTGGAAGAAAATAACCGTAGACTTTGGCAGATGATCGAAGATGAGCGGGTACTGCGTGCAGCGATTGCCCATGATATCCGCTCGCCGCTTGCAATCATGCGGGGATATCAGGAAATGCTTTTGGAATTTGTTCCGGAAGATATGCTTGATCAAGAGAAAATGATGGAGATGTTAAGGGGCGGTATGCTTCAGATTGAACGGATGAACCATTTTATTGATGGTATGCGGAAGATGACGAAACTGGAAGAACGGGAATTAAACTGTTCCGTGGTGGATATCCGGCAGTTGATCAGCCAGATAAAAACGCTGGCAGAAGTCATGGAAGAAAAATCAGAAAAGGACTTCACGGTAACGGCAGTGGGAGAGTCGGAAACTCTGGTCGCAGATGCGGAAATCATCATGGAAGTAGCGGATAATCTGTTGTCCAATGCATTCCGCTATGCCAGTCAGAAAGTCGGGCTGAAGCTGACAGTGACGGCGCAGGATCTGAAAATGAGTATCGGTGATGACGGAACGGGATTTCAGGAAAATACCGATACGGTGACACAGGCGTTTTATCATGAAAATTCGCAGGATGATTTAAAGCATTTTGGAATGGGTATGTATATCAGCCGTATCTACTGCGAACGGCATGGCGGGAAACTGCTGATAAAAAATGCAGCAGATGGTGGTGCGGAAATTGAGGCAGTGTTTAAAAATTATGTATCAGAAAAACAACAGCAGAAATAAATGGCTGTTGTTTTTTTGTTGTGATTTGTAGGCTATGCTGTTTGTAGAAAAAAGAAAGGCGGGATGACTTATGAAAGCGATCATAAAAAGGAATCTGAAAAATTATCTTAAAAATCCGATATTTTGGACCGGTTTGATTGTTGTTTTAATCAGTATGTACCAGACACTTGCACCTTATCTGTCCATTCATTACGTGAAGCCGGATGAAACCTTCAGGAAGGTAAAAATGGCTTCCGATGGGGATGTTATGGAGGGATGTATTCCGGCAACACCGGATAAGGAGAGAGAACTGTGGGAGAAAGAGATTGTAAAGATACTTCAAGACACAGAGAATGGGTTTGGCATGTCGGAAGCAGAGGCGGAGGCAGTGATATCTGAGATGAAACAGATGGAGATTACGGAGGCGTGTCAGTATCTGAAAACGGAATACCACTTTAATGGTGCCAATTCTGTGTATGAGGACGTTTCATGGTATCAGGGAAGCCCGGAGGAAGTCAATCGGTATATCAGAGAAAATCTTGAGAAACATCCATTCTCCTATTATTTCGGAAGAAAATTTACAGATTTTGCAAGCCTGCATATGGCATTCTTTGCAACGGTTCTGCTGGCGTTTTTATTTTTCCAGGATATGAGGAAAAATACTTATGAATTGCTGCACACCAAACCGATGACGGCTTTTCAATATATTGCCGGGAAAATAAGCAGTGGATTTCTCATCATGACGACGGCACTGGTCATTATGAATATCGTATTTATCATTTTGTGTTATGCCACGGCAGTAAAATCAGGATTTGCTATGAACATACTGGATTTTGTTCAGAATTCGATCCTGTATGTCCTGCCGAACATCCTGATGATCTGCTGTGTGTATGCGGTTACAGCGCTGCTGTTTAAGAATCCGCTTCCAGCGGTTCCGGCGCTGGTTCTTTATATCATTTATTCTAATATGCTGACATGGGACAGCAAAGGACAGTGTCATGCAAGACCATTCTCTATTATGGTTAGATTTCCGGGGAATTTTTTTGAAACGGGATTGCCATATCGGGTATATCTCAATCAACTGCTTCTTGTGGCAGCATCCATACTGCTCATGTTTATAGCGGTGTGGATGTGGAAAAGGAGGAGAGTACATTGAAGAAAGAAGTAAAAATATGTATGCCATATTATAAAATTGCATATTCAATCGCTTTTGTTGTGATATTGAGTGCAATCCAGCCTGTTGTATACGCAAACGAAATCGGAGGGGCAGTGGAAAGAGCTGTTTCGCTTCTGGCAGTCGTTTTCTGTGCAGATACTTATCTGGTGGAAGTGCAGAGCAAACGCTCGGAAGTATTCTGCCTTTATAATCTAAAAAAGCAGGCAGGGGTAGTTTATAAAAGACTATTTGTGCAGGTAGCTTATCTGATTGGAATCAGTTTGTTGGCATATGGACTCTTTTATTGGCAGAAACCGGTGAATCTGACAGAAGAATTAGATGGCGGTGCCTTGTTTGGAATTTATTGTATTGCGATTCCCGGAACTGTTTTGTTTTGGAGTGTGCTTTCCGTAACTGTCAGCAATCTGGTTCGAAACAGATGGATTGGTATGGGTGTCGTGCTGCTTTTCTGGTTTTTCTCTATTTCCGGAAAGGCAACTCAGTTTTTGAAAAACTGGGGACCATTTTCCTACGGAACTTGTGATTTCGGTAAGCTGACAGAGTGGAGATGGCTTGGCGGGAAGGTGCTGTGCGTGGTATTTGCGGGGATGATGCTTGCATTTGTTCCTAAGATATTAAAGAAGAGAGGGTAAGATTATGAGTATAAGAATAGACGATTTAACAGTAACATTTAAAAATGGAGTGACAGCGGTAGATCATGTGGATCTGGAAATCCCACATGGGATATTTGGTCTGTTAGGTGAAAATGGTGCAGGAAAAACAACGTTGATGCGGGTGCTTACAACGGTGCTTGCACCCACAAGTGGAAAAGTTCTGTTAGATGGTACGCTATATTGCGAAGCAAATTACGAAAAGATACAGAAAAAGATTGGGTATCTGCCACAGGAAATTGATCTGTATCCGTCTTTGACTGTTCGAGAATGTCTGGAGTATATGGGAGATCTGGCTGGAATTGAGAAAAGAGAAAGCAAGAAAAGGATTGATTACTATCTGGAGAAGACCAGTCTTGCAGACCATCAGAAAAAGAAAATGCGGCAGCTTTCAGGTGGAATGAAGCGAAGAGTTGGATTAGTGCAGGCATTACTCCATGAGCCGGATTTTTTAATTGTGGATGAACCAACAACAGGGCTCGATCCGGAGGAACGCATCCGTATCCGTAATTTACTGGTAGATTTTGCAGAAGAACGCACCGTATTATTTTCAACGCATGTGGTGGAGGATCTGATGGCAACCTGTAATCAGCTTGCGGTTATGAAAAAAGGTAGATTCCTTTATACAGGAACAATGAGGGAATTATTGAATAAGGCAAGAGGGCATGTATGGGAATGCTGTACAGAGGACGAAAGCCTTGCAAGAGAATTAGAAAGAAAATATCATATTTCCAGTAAGCAGTATACGGAGGAAGGAATTAGATTAAGACTGTTAGGGGAGAATATGCCGTCAGAAAGTGGATGTATAGCTTGTGACGTAACTTTGGAAGATGCATATATCTATGTAACCAATCGATAAACATTGTTAATGAGGAGTGAAAGCTAAATGCTAAGAAAAGCAGGTGATGTTATGGGAAAGTGATGATTCTTACCATTTCTGATTCCGAAGAGGGAATCCTGAATAAAATTAAATCAGTTCTAGCCTGCGAAAGTACGTTAGAAGTTATGGAGATTACAAATTCTGAAAAGTTGACATTCCAAGGTTTGGAAATAGACCAGCTTCAGCGGAGCGTAATCAAAGATGGTAAGGTTGTGGAACTTACCAGACATGAATATGACCTGCTTTTTTATCTGGCCTTATCCCCCAATCGGGTATTTACAAAAGAACAGATTTACCAGCATATTTATGAGGATGTGGAGTCAGAAGTGGATAACCGTGTCTATGGGTTAGTCAAGAATCTGAGAAAGAAAATAGAAGAAAATCCGGAAGAACCGCACTACATAGAAACGATACGTGGTGTAGGCTACCGTTTTCGGGCATAAAAAGAGCCGTCCGATTGGGCGGCTCGAAGTATTTAAACAGCAGTTTTCTTCACTGCCTGTTTATAGTTACCGGTAGCATCGTAATCTCCAGAGAGGAGCAGATTCTGGCGAAATTGCTCCAGTTTGATCTTGAAGCGTTTCCCATCCTCAACAGTCGTAAGCATGGTAAGAGCTTCTAGCATTCCCTGAATATATCCGGTTAGCAGGTAATATCTGCAGGGTTCTTCCGATGGTGAGATATTGGACAGGGTTTCTTCCAGATGTTCCTGACGTTCCCTGAGCCATGCATCCCAGACATCCAGTTCCAAATCAGTCATGGTGTTCCTCCTTTAAATCTGATGATAATCGTCTTTGGTGTGGAGGGGAGAAGTTTCATGCACAAGCATTTTTCTGCTCCAGATCCAAATATGGATTTGTAAATTCAAAAATAATAAGTTCATCCGCATCGAACATGAGCTCCAACTCTTTTAGTGTAGCTGCTGGATATCCGCAATCTCTGAATCGTTCTAATACGTCTGTTTCCGTTTCAAATGGTTCACCGTCTTCCAGCTTTTCTCCGATTATTAAGCCACATGGAGTCAATAGGCTTTCTTCATATAAGCGGACACAATATCGGTCAGGGAAAAATAGGTGTGCTTCATCCGTGTTATAATAAATTCGTTCTCCAGGTTCTATGCTTTGCATCACAAAGGGAACATGATATGCAGCGGCTATCGCCTGATATGCTTCATAAAGTGGAGTCCATGCTGTCTCTAAAGAAAGTAGAATATACGTATCATTCCATTCCATGTAGCTGACATTTCCACGAAGAGATATTCCGGTGGAATCTATTTTCTTGTGGGAAAATAAATTGCCAATCCAGCATAAATCAGGATTCTGGTTCAGAATGATGTAGGTTTCCAGGTCCTCCCACAAGTCATATAGTCCTTCCGGATTTCCTTCTGTATAAAAGATCACATCATCACAGCAGATATTTGCCATTACACATCCACCTCCGTTCCAAAAGTTTCACCCATATTCTGGTTGGAAACCGTAAGGTTTACAGGGGATAAGGTGCCAGAGGCAAGCCATTGTTCGATTGCATCAATTACCTGCTCCAGCGTGTCGTTATAAGCCACATTGCAGTCTTCCAGTCGGAGAAACTGCAGGTATGCTTCATGAAGAAGGCTTGGATCATCACGCAGCGTTTCATATGGAAGGTTGCAGAGTCCGATTCTTTCCTCCAGACGTTCCATGGAGCGGCGGATGAAGTCGCAGGAAATAAATTGTTCCCGGTAGATGTTATAAGCAGCTTCAAGCTGGTCATAGGTCAAAATAAATGAGACTTTCTCGCAAGGATTAGATGGTTGTTCTTTCATGGTAAATTCCTCCATTCATACTATGATTGGCTGGTGGTACGGATTCTCTTTGTTCGGGAGTAAGATGTACCAGTAGTTTCCAGCGCAGGTCGATTTCTCGGTGAATCCAGGTATCATTTTCATAAACTTCATGTGTCAAAAAATTGTAAATTGTCGGTTCTTTTTCTATATCATCCAGATCTGCGACCAGACAAGTTGCCTGATTCACATAGGGCCAGAGTGCCTGTTCGACCATATGGCGTAGTTCCAGTATCAGAGGATATATCTGTCCTACATCATAGGTTTTGGACATGCAGGAGCTGATTTTCTTCAGCATCCCGGAAGTTTGTATCATCTGGTTGATGACGGTACATTGTTCCTCCACATCTGCATCCGGATTCAGGACCAGCCGGTGGAGCAGCACAGATTTTGCATAGGCAGAAGCGGTCAGGTTGATGTTTCTGACCAGTTCTTCATACGGCTGCTTATACTGTGTCTTCAGCACTTCCAGAGGCACATGTTCCCGGTTCTTCTTTAAGGTGGAGAGGAGCCCCGAAAGGCAGCTCTCCAGTTCTTCCATTCTTGTCAAGCACACATCGCCTCCAGCTCCATCGGAACACGGGTGTAGCTGAGACGGTAAATACTGTTGCAGGTCTCAAATACCACACCGTTTTCGGATACTTCCAGAATACTCTGCACCGGACTGGTAGCAAAGGTCTGGTTATAACTATAGATCCACGCCCGTTCTCCCAGATGGAGGGGCAGGGACAGGATTCCGGTGAGGACATATTCTTTCTTTTGGGTGGGGTGTAAGGTTATATTTGTATTCTTCATTGATTTCACGCTCCTTTCCTTACTTAATTTTGTTTGCAATTACGGCAGCGACCAGTTTAGCGCATCCCAATTCCATCTCGGATAAATGCTGTCCGGTTCTGGAACAGAGAAGAAGTGCCAGCGGCTCTCTGTCTTCCCTTAAAATCGGGAAAAAAGCACAAACCGGTTGACGGGTGTTGGATACCGGGTAGACAGGGCAGTTCTCAGCAGAGATCAGTTCCTGGCCGTCCGCAACCAATTCGGCGAGTTCTTCTGTAACGGGAGTGCCTTCCGGAAGATAGATGCCCGCAGATACGAGTATGTGAGCCTCACTGCAAATTGCGATACCACAGTGGATGACACTGTAGAGGACGGAAAGATAGGAAGCCATTTCCTCTTTTCCGTTTAAGTGGGTAGGGCATTTGCGTAAAAGCAGCTCCATTCCCACATTTTCCAGTTCCAGTGCATCTCCGTCTGAGAGCTTCATTTGTTTCCGGATTTCTGCAGGGATGACGATACGCCCCTAAGAGTCCATGGTCCGGATGAGTGCAATATTCATAACTAAAGTCTCCTTTCTTAAAAAGAGGAGAAGCAGTAAAGTACCGCTTCTCTTCTGAAAATTTAGGCAGCGTAAGGCGGAGCCTGTGCTGTCTGTTGCATTTGACTGTTCTGCTGGTCTGCCAGCATCCGTTTTCCGTTATTGATCAGTGATGCAGCAATCACCGTTTCCCAGTTGGAAATATAGGAATCCGTCCGCTTCAGAAGCGTGAACAGATCCATGTCGGTAAGCTGGATGGCTGTCGTCTTTTCGGACTGGAAGCTGCGTGGCTGCATGTAGGAACCACCGTTCTTATTCTGTGCTTTGATGCCTTTCCCATTTACAATCTGGATTTTCCATGGGCTTTTCATAGGCTGCCCTTTGGAATCATAGGGATGTCTGGAGATATAAAACATCTGGGCTGTGGAATAACCGTTCTGATCGGGATTGCCGTAGATCTTGCTCTGGCTCCATTCAAATTCCTGAAAACCGGAAGTGATCCGGGTTAAGAGGAACTGGATCTGTTCCGGTGCCAGGTTGAAACGGGTGATGATATTCCGGTCTCCGGTACCGTTGGAATAATCCTGAATGGTGATGCAGATTAAAGAATGTACTTTATGCCCGTTTTCCTGATATTCCCCTTTGGCATGTAGCTGTGCATAGTTGCCGAGTGGTGCGTAGCGGAGCCGGTCATAAAAGGCAATGAGTGCCCGGTCATTCTGGATCTTGCAGATCTGGTCGGTAATCCGGTTTTGATAAGTTTCATTCATGAGTATTCACCTTCCTTTATTTGAGATGCTGTTTGACAAGCTGTGCCATATTCTTTGGAAGCTCTTCCAGTTTCGTGATATCCAGGAATCCGTCCTTGTAAATCCTGCGGATATTTTCCTTATCGTCACCAATGGCAGCCGCAAACAGGATGACATCCCGTTTTTCGTATTCTTTCTTGATGCCCCGCAGATCTGCCTCTGCTTCCGTTCCGCTGTAGCCGTAATCGGCTGGCTGACCGTCAGAAATCAGGATCAGCAGCTTCTGAAGCTCCGGGCGTGTGCACAAATGCTCTGCTACGAAGCGGAGAGCTGCGCCGTCCCGGTTCCCGTTGCGGTCGCACATATCCATCAGCCGGTAACAGTCCTCATTGTCCACAGAATCAAATTCTGCATAGGAGTAAAGAGCAACGCCGCCTGCATCCGTGGAATGCCCGTAAATGGTGATAGGGATACCGAGGCTTTTACAGAAATCATAAAGGACAATGGCAGTCTTTCTTGCATGTGTCATCCGGTCACCCCAACCCATCGAACCACTCTCGTCAATCAGGAGGGCAACAGCCAGACGTTTTTCCTCTCCTGGAAGTCTGGTTCTGGTAAAGATGGTTCCGTCTGTCTTATAGAGAGCATGGGAGTCCAGACGTTTTCCAAACAGGAGATTCTTCTGCTTTCCGCCTTGCTGTTCTTCTTTCAAAAGCGGCAGGATGGTGCTTTGCAGCTTTTTGGAAGCCCGCAGGAGCGGGGGAGCAACTGTCTGGTATTCATTCTTCAGGTAATCGGAAACACTGGTCAGGCGATGGATGGTAACATGGATGCCTGCATGGGCATTGCCGTAATGAATATCATTGGCTGTTTTCTGCAGTTCCTCGGTCAGTTCCGTCTGACAGTCTTCCTGCACCTTTTCTGCAGCCACATCGTTCAAGATCCGGAACAGATCCTCTGCAGCATGCTCATAGCCGCTGCCCTGATACTGACTGACATAAGTGACGCCGGGGTTGTTTTCATCCAGAATGGTATTGGTCTTTGTAAGAGCGATGCGCCCGCCTTCTTCCGAAAGCACCTGTTTGGCTTCCTCTATAGCATCCTCTTTGGTACGTGGACCGGAAGGAGCATTGCCCTCATCATTCCCGCTTCCTTTTGGGGAAGCTGGTTTGATATTCTTTGGAATGGCACCGCTTTTTCCGGTCGGAAGAGGAGCGTCGCTGCTGACTTCATCCCCTAGAAGATCTTCCAGAGCATCGGCAGCGGAATCCTCGCCATGCATTTCCAATTCCTCCCGTGTTTTTTCGATGAGCGGCTGGATATAGTTCCAGGTCAGGGCTAAGAGCGCATTGGAAACCAGCATCCGGTCAGTGCCTTTTTCCGATTCCATTGCCGTATCCAGAAGATCGGTACAATCGGAAATGGTATCCAGATAATCCCCCTGATAGCCGGTGGGATTGTTGATGTTTCCGGTCCGGCAATAGGAAAGGATCAGGTTGGCAATGATGGAAAATGGCTGGTATTCTTTGTCAATTTGTTCCTGTATGGAAGGAATCTGTTCGGACATACGCAGGTTATTGAGTTCAATCCCCTGTCGGAAGGTGCCGTGGAATTCCTCACACATACGGTCTTCAATATGGATGTCTTCCAGAATGTTTTGAAAAGTTGCGGCGCATCGTGCCAGTGTCAGGCATCCGGCTTTGTCCTTTTCTTCTAACACTTCTTTGATCTCCTCCAGTGCTGTCTGATAAGCTGGAAGGGATAGCTCCGGCTCCTTCGGATAGAAGGAACCGTTTTCCAGACTCCTCAGATGAACAGCGTGGGCTGTGAAATCAGAATAGAGTAAGTGCCCCACTTCATGCCCGGTGAGCCCTGTCAGGCTCTGGGAACGTAAGAAACGGGTGGGGAAAGACTGGGTGATCGGGTTCGCTGCGTTGAGATGTACCTTATAATTGTCGGTATATGCAACGCCTGCCTGTTCGGAAATGTCCCAGTCCAGCAGTACCTGCAGTCCATACCGGTAACGTCCGGTAACGGCTCTGGCAAGGGAGGTCTGGTACTTCTGATAGGCAGCGGAGAGGAATAACTCCTCATCCGCAATGGAATCCTCTTTTGCCCGGATTAGTTTCTTTAAATTTCTTTGGCTGTGATTCACGTGATATTCTTCCTTTCTTTTCTTAGATTTTTTGTCAGCAGTTCCTCCATCGTGCAGCCGTAATACACAGCAAGGCGAAGGACGGCATAAGCCATCGGGGAGGAGTTTGCATTTTCATAATTCATAATGGTTTTCGGGGGAAGATTTAAGATTCTGGCAACTGCCTTTTGTGATAACTTCGGTGTTTTGGCTTGCCGGAGATAAGACAGATTATCTGCCAGATGCTTTCGGATCTGGGCTTCTGTGAGTGCTGCTTTTCTCATAGGCGTGTCCTACGCAGCAAGCACAGTATCCAGACAGCTTTCTTCCACTTCCGTACGGTTCTCAGCATCGGCAGAGGCAGAGGCAAGCACCGTGTAACGGGCCGCTTCCCGGATATCCCCGCAGACCATGTAGGACTGCACCCAGGAAATCAGCTCCCTCATGCCACAGCAGCCATCTGTAATGAGATTTTCCCGGCAGTAGACAGCCATGGATTTGACAATGCGTGTCATCAGACGTACCGTTTTTGCATCCTTGCATCCGGTAACAGCCATGGCACGTTCTACCTGTGTATCCTCATCCGGTTCATCCAGATCAATCACAAGGTTCATTCGGGAAATGACAGACTGGTTCATCTGTTTACAGCCTGCATAGTCATTGTTTGTGGTGATTACGATGGTCGTATCCGGATGACGGTGGATGGTTTCTCCGTTTGGAAGATATACGCTGTTACAGCGGTCTAAAAGGGAGTTAAGTCCAACCAGTACACCGGGATTAGCAATGACCGTAGGCTCCTGTATCTCAAGAATATACCCATAGCGGATGGCTTCGACTAGAGGCGTATCCACATACTGGAAGTTCTGTCCGGAGGTGTGTTCCTTATAATAGCTGTGCATTTCATCAAAAATCGTATCGATCAGCTTCTGGTAGGTGTCCTCGGCAGAAATTTCTTCATCATAGTTTCCGGTCAGCTTCTGATAGGCACCGGAGGGATCTAACTGGATTTCCTGAAAAGACGGGTACTGCCGCTGAAGCCGGGTGCGTTTTCCGTCCACATCCGGAAGAATCTGACCTAAAAGGTCGAATACCTCTGTATTTGCGGAACAGGTAATGCAGCGGTAAGGAAGGTGAAGTGCGGAAGCAATGGCTTTGGCTCCTTCGGTCTTTCCGGTACCTGCCGGTCCCCGTAAAAGAAAATTCCGCATCGGCTGTGTGGTATCCGTTGTCAGTTTTGCGTGTTCGCAGATCCGTTTGATTTCCGGAGGGATGATGTACCACTCTGCCAATGTCGGAACAGATACCTCCTCTTCCGGAGACAGCCTTCGGGATGCGGTCAGGATAAATTTCCCAACAAAATCATCTCTGGAAATGGCTGCCTGTGCTTTCTTAAATCCACTTCCTGGACGTAACACCTGAAAGTCTCCATGGAGCACTTCGGTTGGTGCATAGACCCCCTTCTGGATATTTAACGGTTTGATCAGCGACAATACGCCGTTTGCCGGAAGGTCAATCTTAACACCACCGGTCGGGAGACCTGATGCATAGCGGGTTCTCCGGTAAATGTTGTCGCAGAGAACGGCTGCTGTTTCCGCAGCGGCGTCCAGATCGGGATAACCGTTGTCCCGGTGCGCTTTTAATTCCTGATACTTTTCATTACACTCTTCATCTGCCAGAAAAACCGGCATCAGTGCGAACAGCAGAGCCGCACCGGACTGTTTGGAGTCTTTAAATTCGTATTTTTCCGGTGTGCTTTCCACATCCGGCGGAGGAGTATAGCAGCCTCCGTAAAACTTTCCGTTTAGCTGGTTGTAGACAACCACCTGAAGATCACCGGTTTTGCTCGGATATTCCGCCACAACAAAATTGTTGGATTGGGTACCGACCGCCCCAAGCTTTTCCGGCGGGGTACTGCCAACCGGGTTTTCCAGCTCCAGATAAGCAAGGACTGCCCGCAGGGTAGCTGCATGAAGCGTGGATTTTTTCCGTGGCTGAGTACAGTATTTGGATGCAATGTCATCAAAGATTGCATGGTCCGTATAATCCTCAAATGGTTCCGGGAGTTTGCGTTTGAACCCCCAGGTTGCTACGATGTTATTTGCCATGATTCGTTCCTCCTTCTTATGAGATCCAGGACAGTTCCAGTGCCTGCTCGGTCTCTTCTGTGGTCAATTCATCTTCAGTAAAAATCTCCGTCAATTCGCCCCAGTAATCTTTGGGCGGGAAATGTTCCAGCTTTCCCCGGACTTCCGGTTCAGTGCCGTTCAGAATATAGACATCTCCCTGCTCGTTGATAAACAGCTTTTCATAGCCCCTTGCCTGTAAGTCACCGACCAATTCCATCAGTAGCGGTTTCCCAATCAGGGAATACCATGATTTGGGATTAACGGCTGGTCTGGAATCCGGATTTCCTTCTGACGGTTCCTTTTTATGTAAGGATTCAATGGTCATCATCTGAAGCGTCAGACTGCCACGGGCATCCATGAGAATTTCCGCAAAATTATAACTTCCGGTATTCCGTGTGCGAATCCGTAATGGTTCCCCATCCAGTATCTGGGAGAGCGGTGGTTCTTTCACAAAATCCCATGTGGCATCCGGGAAGGCTTCCTTGAGCTTTCCGGTAATCTGGAATTTGATCTGTCTCCAGAGAATGGTTTCCAGATCAGGTGTTCCTTCCAGATGACGAGTTCTTTCTGGGCGTTTTCGTAGCTTATGCTCCCTGTTTTTCAGGCGTTCCGTGAAAAGCGGGAGAAGATAACTGAACAGCGTGACTCCGATACCGATCAGGGCAATGCCTGCAATCAGAAGCCGGTTGGCATCCTGTGGTACGAAAAGTGCTGCAAGAAACAGTACAAGCACGACAAACTGTAAGAATTTTTTTCGATTTGATTTTTTCATGAGCTGATTCCTTTCTGATTCATGATTCTTAGACAAGCCCGGAAGCTGGATGGGAAATCGCCGCTTCCGGACATGAAAAAGAGGAACTGCATCATCACAAAGATGATAAATGCAATTCCTCAACATAGGGTTCCTTGAGAGTTAATAGGGCAACTGGGATGCCATCTGTTCCGGCACATTTTGAAAGCCGTCAGTTGGCTGACTGCCCGGCATACCTCCGTAATTTGGCATTCCGGTATAACTGCCCTGCGGCGGGTAGCTGCTCTGTGGCTGACCGGTTCCGTTTGGCGGAGCCTGATACTGTCCGCCATTTGCAGGAGGCGTGTAGGCACCGTTAGCAGGAGCCATTCCCTGCTGTGGATAGCCGCCAGGCATTGCCTGATTCTGGTAGCTGCCATTGGGATTTCCCTGCATTGGGTAGCTGCCATTGCCGGCTGCACCGGGCGTTGCCGCACCACCATTCGGCTGGCTGTTCTGGTTTGCACCCGGATGTCCGGTATTGCTGTCAGAACGGTTGGATGGTACAAAGTGCCAGTCCTTGACATTGATCCTCGGACCGGCATTTGCCTGCCCCGCATTCTTTCCTTTCTGATAAATGAACGGATGAAGCTCCAGATCACCATAGATCATCAGCCCGGTTCCTTTCTTTACGCCTGCTTTTGCTAAGCGTTCTGCAAGGAACTTGTTAAAATAGCACTGATAGTAAATGGTTTCTTCCTTTCCATCCTGGCCTCGCTGTGAAACTGCAATGTCCAGAGAAACATATTCCGTACCGGAATTTTTTCCTTGCTGCATCTCAGGATCTCTTGTGGCCCTCCCTAAAATTGTTAAAATTGCTGACATAAAAATTCTCCTTTCTGCCTCTTTGGGCGTTAAAATAGATTAAAATAAAAAAAGTGCCATTATAGCACCGTATAAAACGGCAGTATAATGACACGATTTTCCAAACTTAAACTGCATATGCTTCTGGATGAATGGTCCAGACTCCCATGACGGGACAGCACAAAAACTTAAATACAAGATTATATTAACACAAGATATAGCATATGTCAAAAGAATTAGAACTATATATAGCATATGTAGACGAGGTGGAAGGATAATATCAAAAGAATTTTGGACATAGTTATAAAAGTGCAATATAATATTGTTTAAATCGGAAAATGGAAGGATGAGAAAAATGGAGCAGAAAAACAGAATTCTGATTGTAGAAGACGATACGGATATCAATAATCTTTTATATACGGCATTACAGAAAGCAGGGTATGAGACGGTACAGGCTTTTTCCGGGACGGAAGCGAGGATGCTGTTCCAGATGGATAAGGCGGGCTTTTCTTTGATTCTATTGGATCTGATGCTTCCGGGAATTTCAGGAGAAGAGGTGCTTGCCCAGATTCGGAAACAGGGCAATACGCCGGTTATTGTCCTGACAGCCAAAGACGGATTGGATGAAAAAATCGGGCTTCTTACCAGTGGGGCAGATGATTACATTACAAAACCGTTTGAGATACAGGAGGTGCTTGCCCGGATTCAGGTTCAGCTCCGCCATATGCAGCAGGAGCCGGAACATAAAAGCGTGTCATATAAAAACCTGGAACTGGACCGTGAGCGCTTTGAAGTCCGGATTGCCGGAGTGCTGCTTCCCAAAATTACAAAGCAGGAATTTGCAATTCTGGAGCTTTTACTGGAGCATCCGAAACAGGTCTTCAGCAAAGAAGAGATTTTTGAATATGCGTGGGATGAACACTATATGGGAGAGACAAAGACACTGGATGTACATATCAGCAATATCCGGAAAAAGATAAAAGCAGTAACGCAGGAGGAATATATTGATACCGTATGGGGAATCGGCTACCGTCTGCATTCTTAATCTTTACTCTTTTTTTACTATTTATTTGCGTTTGATTAGGATTTATCCGATATGATAACAGCAGATAAGAAAAGGAGATGAAAGCATTGAGTGAATTGTTATTAAGTACAAATGGATTGACGAAGCAGTATGGTCATCATAAGGCAGTGGATAAAGTAAACCTTCACATAAAAAAGGGTGCTATCTATGGATTTATCGGACGGAACGGTGCGGGAAAGACGACTTGCCTGAAGATGATCAGTGGACTTGCAAGACCGACAGCCGGAGAGATTGAGATGTTCGGGTGTAAAGGAAAAGAACTGGAGAGGATTCGTTCTCGTGTGGGGTGTCTGATTGAAGCACCGGGGCTGTATGGCAACATGAATGCATATACAAACCTGAAAATAAAATGTGAATTGTTTGGTATTCGGAAAAAGGGATACATCGAAGATATCTTAGAGACGGTCGGACTGGAAGGTGTCGGAAAGAAAAAAACGAAACATTTTTCCCTTGGAATGAAGCAGCGTCTCGGAATCGGGCTGGCACTGGTCGGGGAGCCGGATCTCCTGGTCCTTGATGAACCGATCAATGGGCTTGATCCCCAGGGAATTGCAGAGGTGCGTGATACCATACAGAGACTGCGAGATGAACGGAATATGACGATTTTGATATCCAGTCATATTTTAGAGGAATTATCTAAGATTGCAACGGATTATGGAATTATCCATAATGGAAGTCTTCTGCAGGAGCTGACAAGCGAAGAACTGATGAAACGCTGCAGTGAACGGATTGAAATAGAGTTAATCCATCCGGAGCAGGCAGTCCCGATTCTGGACAGAATGGGATTTACCAACTATCAGGTTACAGATAAGAGCCATATCCATATATTTGAACGATTGAATGAAAGCGCCAATGTCAATATGGAACTGGCAAAAGCAGGAATTTTGGTCAATGGAATTTCCATTACCAGTGAAGAACTGGAAACCTATTTCTTGAATCTGACAGGAGGGAATCAAAATGCTTAATATGATAAAAATGGATCTGTACCGGATGGTCCGGACAAAAAGTATGTATGTGGTATGGATTGTGATGGCGGCAGCTATATTCTTCTCCACATCCATGTCGAAACTGGATATTGATACGATGAACAAGGAAGCGGAACAACAGCAGACAGAAAGCATTGCAGAAACAGTGAAACCAGAAACCATCAATATGGGAATGTCCGTATTCCTGCCGACACAGCCGGGAGAAAAAGTAACGGTCTTTGATCAGGTATATGCAAACCTGCAGGCGAAGTTTGTGGCGTTGTTTCTGGTGATTTTTACAGTGCTGTTTTCCAGTGCAGATATAGGAAGCGGTTATATTAAAAATATCGGCGGGCAGGTAAGGAGCCGGAGAAACCTGATCTTTTCCAAAGCTTCCGTGTTGTTTGTGTATACGACTGTTACCATGCTGCTTTATTTCATCATTCAGATTATTGCACAGCAGATGTACTTCGGATATCTGGAGTGGGGGAATGGAAGCGAGTTGCTGAGATACTTTGGTATTCAGATTTTGCTTCATTATGCACTGGTACTAATCAGTATGGCGATTGCGGTGGTTTTGAACAGCAACGTGTTCAGCATGACGATTGTTATCTGCCTGTGCATGAATACCATGATTGTCTTATACGGAGTGATCAATCATTTGATCCAGAAGGCAGGTGTGGAGAATTTCCAGATTTTGAAATATACAGTGACAGGAAAGATTGCACTTTTATCCATGTCACCGACCAATAAGGAATGCCTGACGGCAGTTGTGATTGCGGCGGCGTTCGGAATCGTGGTTACATTACTGACAGCATGGGTATTCAGAAAGAGAGATATCTAAATGATAAAACTAGGGTTCGTGCTATTGATAGCAGTGATACTGGTACAAGGAATGTTATTTTGGAAATACCAGCGGCAGGTGAAAGACATCTGCCGCCAGTTGTCGTTTCTGATGAAGCACGACAGCAACATGCTGATTACCAGAGAAATGGATTTTGGAGGCATTGGTGAGTTGGCAGATGTTTTAAACGAATGGCTGGAACTGAAGCGAAGGGAAAAGAAGGAATACTTGAAGAAAGAGGAGATGATTTCGGATACATATACAAATCTCTCACATGATATCCGTACTCCTTTGACATCCCTTGACGGATATTTTCAGTTAATGGAAACCTGTGAAGACCAGGAAGAGCAGAGACGGTATATGAAGATCATACAGGAGAGAATCGGCAGCCTGAAAGAAATGCTGGAAGAATTATTTACTTTTACAAAACTTAAAAACGATTCTTTTCATCTGGAAATGTCATCCTGCTGTATCAACAAGATTTTGAAAGATACCATATTTTCCTACTACGATGAATGGACGGGCAGAGGAATTGAACCGGAGATACAGATTACAGATAAACTGCTGTTTATGAACGGAAATGAACAGGGAATCCAGAGAATTTTTCAGAATATCATAAAAAACGGACTGGATCACGGGGAGAAGAAAATCAGTATTTCACTGGAAGAAGTTGAAAACAACATCCGGATACAGATAAAAAATCAAGTATGTCATGTGGAAAAAATAAATGTAGATCAGGTGTTTGAACGGTTTTATAAAGCGGATGAAGCACGCAGTAAGACTTCCAGCGGTCTCGGCTTATCAATTGCGAAAGAGCTGGTACTTCGTATGGATGGGAAAATCAGCGCCCGGATAGAAGGGAATGAGTTCTGTGTGGAGATTGTGTTTCCAAAATAAAAGGAAAAATTTATATTAAAGCAAGTGAAAATGGGGAATGACTTTATATAGGTTTCATGGTAGAATTACAGTAGAAAGAGAAGAGTCACTCAGTCATTTGTTGTATGAAAGGATGAGTATAATGTATAAAGTAGAACTTAAATTTGATACAAGCAAGCTCGCTCCGGAAACGGTAAATCAGATGTGTGAACAGGCAGATCAGATTTTTGAGCAGGAGGATTTAAGCTGTGCAGTCAAAGCCCTTGGAAGCAGGATTTATCTTGACCGGGGACGCAAGCAGGACTATGGAAGATTCTGGGCAGCAATCTTTCAGTTGAAAAACTCCGTAGGAATTGCAGAGAATTTGTTAGAGTGTTTCTGGTATAACGGAACAGAAAAGGAGAACCTGATTACAGACTTTATAAGGAACTAACAGATGGACAGCTTACAGAGGAAAGGCATCAATTTTGACCTGAATACACAAGCACTAAAGGAATATTATCCGAAAGGTGACTGGCATAATGCATATGCGGATGTAAGGGACTTTTTTGAAGCAAACGGATTTGAGCATATTCAGGGATCGGGATATCATTCGGTGGAAGCAATGTCAGAAGCAAAAGCCATGGCAGTTATTTATCAGATGACAAAAGAATTTCCATGGCTCAATTATTGTGTGAATGTGTGTACCATATCAGATGTACCGGAACTGTTTGATATCTCGCATGTATTTGCCAGAGAAGCGGAACGGTTGGAAAAGAAAAATGCATGATTTGACAAATTATTTCCAATATGTTATATTCATCTCAAGCAAAAAAGGGAGTAGCTGAACGCCTTGAAAGAGGTGGTTTTGTAACCGACAACCGGTATCGAGAGATACCCGTAGCAAATGAGATAGCAAGACTTTTATTGTGGCAGAGGTCATGATAGGAGTCTTTTTTTATTATGAAATATAGAAAATCTGCCGCAATAGTCTGCTAAAAAGAAAGAGAGGATAAACGATGAGTAACGAAATGATGAAACGGGAAATGCAGGAAGCAGTACAGGCAGGGGAGCGGGCGCTTCAGAGCCTTTACGCAGCAAGGGATAAGTTGGGAAGTGCGAGAAACTGGGGCATTTTTGATATGCTTGGAGGAGGCTTTATCAGTGACTTTGTGAAGCATTCTAAAATGAATGACGCAGCTGCGTTGATGGAACAGGCGAAAAGCGATATTCAGCGTTTTCAGAGAGAATTAAGAGATGTGCAGGTTTCCTTGGATCTGCGCATGGAAATCGGCAGCTTCCTTTCCTTTGCGGATTTCTTTCTGGACGGGCTGGTGGCAGATTATATGGTGCAGAGCAAGATTGCAGATGCAAGAGAACAGGTGGATGATGCCATCAACCGGATAGAAAAGATACTTGCTGATGTGAAAAATCGGATGAATGGGGAGGTGTAGCATATGGGATGCCTGGGAAATGTGTTGTGGTTTGTGTTTGGCGGCGCAGTCAGTGGGCTGAGCTGGTGTCTGGCAGGTTGTCTCTGGTGTATTACCGTTGTGGGGATTCCGGTGGGGATGCAGTGTTTTAAATTTGCGGCGCTTAGTTTTTTCCCCTTTGGAAAAGAGGTGCAGTATGGTGGCGGAGCTGGTTCGTTCCTTTTGAATATCATCTGGCTGATTGTATCCGGTCTGCCTCTTGCACTGGAGCATCTGGCGTTGGGTACAGCTTTATGTGTGACGATTATCGGAATCCCGTTTGGTTTACAGCAGTTTAAACTGGCGAAACTGGCATTGATGCCGTTTGGTGCGGAGGTGTATTAAGATGCGATTATTTGATAAAAGGACACCGCTTCAGAAGGAGTGGGAAAAGCTGGAAGTACAGGAGCAGAGATTCCTTCAGAAGCGTTCAGAGAAAAGGGAGAGCATTCTGAATCAGAAACTGGAGGAAAAGATACCGCCGAAACTTCAGAAAACATTGGATACCGCTTTTGCGAAGGCATTTGCTCTGATTTTCGAGAAAGGAACCGGGGTTATTGAAAAGACGTATCAGCGGACAAAACTGGAGCAGGATTATCAGGTGCGGCAGTATATGGCGGATGTAAAGCAGAATTCCAAATCCCTCCGCTCTTTTTCTAAAAAGGCAAGAGATACGGGAACAAAGAATTTACTGCTATCCGGTGTGTCTGGAATCGGGATGGGCGTATTGGGAATCGGTCTGCCGGATATTCCGGTATTTACAGGGATGATTTTAAAGAATATTTATGAGACTGCTCTGCAGTATGGATACAGCTATGAAAGCAGGGAAGAAAAATATTTTATCTTATTATTGATCCGGGGAGCAGTATCCTATGGGGATACACTTTGTGAGATTGACGGGAAAGTAAATGAATTTATCAGAAACGGAATACTGCCGGAAGAGTATCAGGATAAGGAGCAGATCGAACAAACGGCGGGAGCTTTGTCAAAAGAGCTTCTGTATATGAAGTTCTTACAGGGAATTCCGGTGGTTGGTGCTGTAGGCGGAGCTTATGATGCAGTCTACATGAAACGGATCACAGAGTATGCAGAGCTGAAATACCGGCACAGGTATCTGGCGGGGCGGAAAAAGGCAGAGAATGGACAATTATGTAAAAGGTGTAAAAGTTATAGAGATATATGATGCCGCAAATAAGGAATTGCTGGTAAAGTATGATGATAAGCATAATATAGACAAGGTTATTTCTGCTTTAAATATAAAATCATGGAAAGAGACAGAAAAAAGCATAGGTATGAACCCTAAATATACCATAAAATTTTATTGCGATACTACGAACCAAGATGAAGAAAAAGATATAAAAGAAATTACCCTTTATGAAAATGGGGAATATGCTACGATTTTTATTACTTCTCCTGGCGGAGTAAAACAAAACTATAAAACGAGCATTGATATTTCTGAATTGGTTATCTAATAATATTTGTGTAATGAGAATGAAAATCTAATTCTTTCAAGTTTAACTAAGACATTCCCGGAGCAAATGCTCATGTACGGTAGAGAAGCACAAAGCAAAACAAGGATAGCCAGCCCTGCCACTATTCCGAAGTCAGGGGAACGCAATAGAAAAATTCATAGCTGTATGCTATACTTAATTAGCATTTGAACATATCAAGCTGACACAGCAATCTCTTTACTTGCCGTTAATGCGCGTCTACCAATAGTCCGCACAAAGCAAGAGTAGCGTAAAGGTATAAAAATTTCAAACTTCTTTGTAACGAAATTCCGATTTCTCCGTCTAACCTATGAAGCTGAAGGAGGTGATGACAAGTATGGACTATGAAAAACTCTATAAAGCCTACTATTTACAGGTATACTCGTATACTATTTCTCTTGCCAAAAATCGTGAGATAGCAGAGGAAATCACGCAGAACACATTCTATAAGGCTGTTTCTACAACATCACAATTCAAAGGTAAGTCAGATGAATTGACATGGCTCTGCTCCATAGCAAAAAATCTTTACCATGATGAAATGCGAAGCCGTCAGCGAGTAGCTGATGTGAGTGAAATCAATGACTTGCCATCAAATGAAAATGTTGAGAACTCAGTTGCAGATTCTGACATGGCGTTCCGCATACACCTCGTTCTTCACCGTTTGGAAGAACCATACAAAGAAGTCTTTCAGCTTCGCGTATTCGGGGAACTATCTTTTTCACAAATCGCTGCAATTTTTGGAAAAACAGAATCATGGGCGAGAGTTACTTATCATCGTGCAAAGCTAAAAATTCAAGAAAGGATGGATGAAAAGCATGAGTAAACAATGCGATATTGTTCGAGATATTCTTCCGCTGTATGTTGACGATGCTTGCAGCGAAGCAAGCGCAGAGATGGTAAAAGAGCATTTGAACGCCTGTGCTGACTGTAACGCAATTTATCAGAAATTGCTTTCTCACACGAGCGAAGATGTTCTTCACGAAGAAAGCGAAAGCGTTATTATGCGCCATGAGGCAAAAGAAAAGCAGAGAGGCAGAAAAAAGATAACGATTGCTGTTCTCGTTTCCATCGCTCTTTGTATCATTGCAATTTTTACAGCTCTCTTTCTGTTACCTATAAACATTGCTTATGAGCCTGTCAAAATCGACTTCCCATTTGAGGTTGAAGATGTCGAAAACGTTGAAATGTACCACTATGACGGAGTGCCTGCATCAGCAGAAAAGAAAGTAGTTGTTGCTGAAAATGATATAAAGACCCTGTATGATAAGTTCAAGGGCTTATCCCTAAAAGACAAAACGACTGAGGAAACTGCCGGAGCAGATGTGACCAGCTTTAGATTTAACCTCTCAGATGGAACAAGCTACGATTTGATTTACGCCTGCTATGGGGTTAAAAACGGCGAATTGAAGTCAGCAGCAGGCGGTTTTAAGTATTTCACAAGTGCGGATATCGGCTCTTATTGGAACAATTTGAATACGGAACTTGAGGCAATTCCTATCAATGAGAGTGAATTGCCGTGAGCAGATAGCAAACCCAGCCGAGCCTGTCAACGGTCAAGATGAACGGCGCAAATGCGCCGCCGTTGACAGCCCCGCCCGTCTTTGCTGTTCGGTAATCAAGAGGGCGACAGCACAAGATGCTGCCGCCCTCTGCCATTATTCAGAAAGGGGGATTTTCCATGACCGAACACGAAAAGTATCAAGAACATATCCGGCATACACACGATGCCTTTTGCAAGACTGTTATTCGCCACGCTGCCATAGACGCAGCCCGGAGCATACGGAGCCGCCGCAAGCGGGAAATCTCGCTTGAATATCTGATAGAAGAAAAACACTATCCATTCAGTACCACAGATAAATACTTTGCGGAGCAATCCGGCATGACCAGCTATCCGCTTTTCGTCTGTGGTCAGATGGTGCTTTTGGAAAGTCCAGAGCTTGCCGCAGCCCTGTCCGCACTATCACAGATGGAACAGGAAATCATTTTCTTGTACTACTTCCAACGATTGACGCATAGGGAGATTGGACGGAGATATGGACGGGCTGGCAACACAACCGGGCGGCGTATTCAGATGATTTTACGGCGGCTACGGGCAGAGTTGGAGGGTTTGTCCTATGAGCCAGCTACTTCCCTATGAGACAATCGTTAAGGCAAGCGAGGGCGACCCGGAAGCTGTTGCCGCCGTCCTATCCCATTATGCGGGATATGTCCGCTCTTGTGCGAAAATGGACGGACAGATTAACACGGATATGCAGGAGCATATCGTCAGGCAACTGATAGAAAGCCTGTTGAAGTTCCGCTTTGACCGCTAAACAGAAAAGTTGTATAATTAGAGCCTGACAAATTAAACTTCAATGAGGGTAGAGCAAATGGAACAGATTATCAATTATAGAGACATACCCACAGATAAAAGGATTGACATATTAAATGCTCTTGAGCGAATAGGTTTTTTTCCGGCATACGGCGGCGTGAGAACAATGCAGCAAATTATGGAAAAGTCAGTTCCAGGTTCAGGCCCACAATTCTATTTCGTTTTCCGTGAAAATGAGTTGATAGGGTACAATTTTCTCATTGGGGACACTAAGAAATATAAAGCGTTCCCATGGCTTGCTATTAGCAATATGGATGAGCAGAAGTTGACTGTTTGTGAAGAACTGATGAAAATACAAATTGCCTTTTTTGAAGAACTCGGAATGCAAAAGATAGCAGATCATTGCGTTAGGATTATGGAAGATTACAGAAAAGGAATTGGAAAGCGGAAAGAAAGCGATTGCAGATAAATTCCATTTGAAAAACGGCTGACAATTTAATACCGCCGCCCATCACAGCGGCAGATAAGCAGTAAATCTTGAAAAGGTTTACTGCTTTTTTTGCGCCCATTTTCAAAAATCTTTGGCAAACCACACCGCCGGATTGTTGTAGGGAGCAGACAGGGAAAATAAAAAAATTTTCGCTGCGTTTGCCAAAACGCCCCCTTTTCACCGTTGTAGTGGTGAACAGCGGGCAGAACACGCCGCCGCAATCGCTATATTGGTGGAGCAAGCCAGTATATCCGCAAACCAGAGCCGCCGAGGAAAGCGGTAGTTTTTTAGAGCAAGATTCTACCACGGTGCCAAAATCCGCATATCTGCGGTTTTGCCCCTTTGGTAAATCTTGTTGGGGAGTGCCTTCCCCAAACCCTGCTCATGCGCCCTGTCGGGCGAGAAAGGAGGTCAACGCTTGAAGAAAAAATACAACACACCCCACCGCTGCCATGTGGTCAAAACCCGCATGACCGAGGAAGAATACGCCGACTTTACCGAGCGGCTGAAACACTATGACATGAGCCAAGCCGAATTTATCCGGCAAGCCATTACACGGGCGACCATTCGCCCCATCGTTACCGTTTCCCCGGTCAATGATGAACTGTTGTCCGCCGTTGGCAGGCTGACCGCCGAATACGGAAAAATCGGTGGCAACCTCAATCAGATTGCCCGCGCCCTCAACGAGTACGGCACACCATACAACGCCCTGTCCGTTGAAGTCCGCGCCGCCATTTCTGACCTTGCTGCCTTGAAGTTTGAAGTCCTGCGAAAGGTAGGTGACGCTGTTGGCAACATTCAAACATATCAGCTCTAAAAATGCGGATTATGGCGCAGCCGAGCAGTACCTCACCTTTGAACATGACGAGTTTACCATGAAGCCCACCCTTGATGAAAACGGGCGGCTCATGCTCAGGGAGGACTATCGAATAGCCACGCTGAACTGCGGCGACGAGGATTTTGCCGTTGCCTGTATGCGCTCCAATCTCCGCTATGGGAAGAACCAGAAGCGGGAAGATGTAAAAAGCCACCACTACATTATCAGCTTTGACCCACGGGACGCGGTGGACAACGGTTTGACCGTAGACCGGGCGCAGGCGTTGGGCGAGGAATTTTGCCGGAAGCAGTTTCCCGGACACCAAGCCATTGTCTGCACCCACCCGGACGGACACAACCACAGCGGCAATATCCATGTGCATATCGTTATCAATTCTCTGCGGATAGAGGAAGTTCCGTTCCTGCCTTACATGGACAGACCGGCAGACACCCGCACCGGGTGCAAACACCGCTGCACAGACGCGGCGATGGAATACTTCAAAGCCGAAGTCATGGAGCTGTGCCACCGGGAAAATCTCTATCAAATCGACCTTTTGCATGGCAGCAAAAACCGCATTACCGAGCGTGAGTATTGGGCGCAGCGGAAAGGGCAGGCAAAGCTGGACAAGGAAGCTGCTGCCTTGCCAGCCGAGGAGCAGCCAGCCAAGCCCACGAAGTTTGAAACAGACAAGGAAAAATTGCGGCAGACCATACGCACCGCGCTGTCCTCTGCCGCAAGCTATGGCGAGTTCGCCGCCGTTCTCTTGCAACAGGGCGTGACTGTCAAGGAGAGCCGAGGGCGGCTATCCTACCTCACGCCGGACAGGACAAAGCCCATTACCGCCCGCAAGCTGGGAGATGATTTTGACCGCGCTGCCGTTCTTGCCCTTTTGGAACAGAACGCCCACAGAGCCGCCGAGCAGACCGCAACCGTACCCGAATACCCCCGCAACATAAGGGAGCGTTTGCAGGGCAAAAAAGCTGTCCAAACCACCCCGGAAAAGGACGGTATTCAGCGCATGGTTGACCGGGCAGCGAAGCGAGCGGAGGGAAAGGGCGCGGGCTATGATTGCTGGGCGGCAGTCCACAATCTGAAACAAATGGCGGCTACCGTTGCCGCCTACGGGCAGTACGGCTATTCGCCGGAGGAGCTGGACGCAGCCCTTGTATCCGCCAATGCGGATTTACAGGACAGCACCGCCAAGCTGAAAGCCCTGGACGCTGCTATCCGGGAGAAAAAGGAGCTTCAGACACAGGTGCTTGCCTATGCCAAGACCAAGCCTGCCCGTGACGGTCTGAAAGCGCAGAAAACGGAAAAAGCCCGCAGCGCCTACCGGGAACGGCACGAAAGCGATTTTATCATAGCGGACGCAGCCACCCGTTATTTTCGGGCGCATGGCGTTTCCAAGCTGCCAAGCCATAAAGCCCTGCAAGCGGAAATCGAGCGGCTTACCGCCGAAAAGAACGCCCATTACAACGAATACCGGGAGAAAAGAGCCCGTGTCAAGGAGCTGCATACCGTGAAAAGCAATCTTTCTCAAATCCTGCAAGGCGAGAAAGACAGAGAGAAAAAGCACGAACATGAGCGTTAAAAACCGCCCCGAAACGATACCAAAACGGGGATATGCCCTGCACCCTATCCGCAATACTGCCCACCTTTGAAACGGGGTGCACAGCGCAGGAAATCCCCGAAAATGACACCGAGAAACTACATTTTTACCGACCTATCCGCTTATACCAGCGGAAACGGCAGAAAGGAGCGAGAAATGCCACGCATGAGCAAAAAGCGGCGGTTGGAATGGAGCTTTTTCCTCAACCACCGAAACCGTATTACCTACAATGACCTTTGCCGGGGCTGCACACACGGCTGCAAGCAGAGCTTCCGGGCGATTATCGTCCTCTGCCCCCGGTATTTCTCTAAGAGATGGAAACACAGGGAGGACACCGCCAATGGCAGATAACCGCAAATATTACTACCTCAAACTGAAAGAAAACTTCTTCGACAGCGATTCCATTGTGCTGTTGGAGGACATGAAAGACGGGATTTTGTATTCCAATATCCTCTTGAAGCTGTACTTAAAATCGCTGAAAAATGGCGGCAGATTGCAGCTTGACGAGCATATCCCCTATACCGCCCAGATGATAGCCACGCTGACCCGTCACCAAATCGGGACGGTGGAACGGGCATTAGCCATCTTCCAGCAGTTAGGGCTTGTGGAGCAGCTTGACTGCGGGCTGCTTTATATGACCGACATCGAGCTGATGATCGGTCAATCCTCTACCGAAGCGGAACGGAAACGCGCCGCAAGGCTTGAAAATAAGGCACTTTTGCCGCCGCGGACAAATGGCGGACATTTGTCCGACATTCGTCCACCAGAGATAGAGATAAAGAAAGAGATAGATATAGAGTTAGAAAAAGAGGGAGAGTTAAAGGGACAAGCCATCGCCCGCAGCTATGGCAGATATGAGAATGTATTTCTGACTGATACGGAGCTTTCCGAACTGCAAGCGGAGCTGCCCGAAAAATGGGCGTACTACATTGAGCGGCTTTCCGGCTATATCGCGTCCACGGGCAAGAAATATAAAAACCACGCCGCCACTATCCGCAGATGGGCGGCAGACGATACCGCAAAGGCTGCCCCGAAACAGGGCATACCCGAATACGCCTGCAAGGAGGGCGAGAGCTTATGAGTAATCTGTTTACAGAACGAGTTTTGAATATGGCGGCTGTTACCCCACAGCCGGAGGACTACACGGGCGAGGACGGACTGCTTTACTGCGGCAAGTGTCACACTCCGAAAGAAGCCTACTTCCCGGAAAAGCAAGCCGCCCTGTTTGGGCGTGACCGCCACCCGGCAGAATGTGACTGCCAGAAAGCCCAGCGTTTGGAGCGTGAAGCCGCCGAACAGCGCAGAAAGCACCTTGACACCGTGGAGGACTTGAAACGCCGGGGATTTACCAATCCTACCATGCAGGAATGGACTTTCGCCAACGACAACGGGAAATGCCCGCAAATGGAGATTGCACACTTCTATGTGGAGCATTGGGAAATCATGCGCGAGGAAAATATCGGCTATCTGCTATGGGGCAAGGTCGGCACAGGAAAAAGCTATTTTGCCGGGTGTATCGCTAATGCCCTCATGGAGCAGGAAGTCGCTGTCCGCATGACGAACTTCTCTGCGATTTTGAATGACCTGACCGCCAGCTTTGAGGGGCGCAACGAGTATATCGAGCGTCTTTGCCGTTTTCCTCTGCTTATCATTGATGATTTTGGAATGGAGCGCGGCACAGAGTACGGTTTAGAACAGGTCTACAATGTGATTGACAGCCGCTACCGCAGCCGCAAGCCCTTAATCGTTACCACCAATCTGACATTGGACAGCCTGCAAAATCCGCTGGACACCGCCCATGCCCGGATTTATGACCGCCTTTTGGAAATGTGCGCCCCTATCCTCTTTACGGGAGAGAACTTCCGCCGTGAAACGGCGCAAGCCAAGCTGAACAGACTAAAAGAATTGATGAAATGAAAGGAGTTGCCTATGGCAGAGAACAAGCAGAACACCACCCCGGAACGCCGCCCGGACTGCGTGACAGAGATCCGCATGGGCAACACCGTCCTTGTCGTTTCCGGCTTTTTCAAAAAAGATACCACCGACACAGCAGCCGATAAGATGATGAAAGTGCTGGAGGCGGAAGCCGCCGCAGGACACAAAGCCCAGCTTTCGCCCTAACGCTACAAGCCGCACAGAAAAATCGTCATTTTACCGGGCGGTAAAGAAGCAGAAGCCGCTATACAGACAGCCGCCCCATGTGGTATAATCGAAATACGGAATAGTGGGGCTGGCTGTCGGAAACGGAGGATTTTATGTTAAGACAGACCACCCAGAAAATCACTGCCCTTTATCCAAGACTATCCCATGAGGACGAGCTGCAAGGCGAAAGTAATTCCATTTCCAACCAGAAGCGTATCCTTGAAACCTACGCAAAGCAGAACGGCTTTTCCAATCTGCGCTGGTACACGGACGATGGCTATTCTGGTGCGAACTTTGCTGGGGTTAGATAGCGATACTTTTTACATCTACCATGTTGCGGCGGTCATGGTTGACAACTTGCGTCGGCTCCTGCTCGGTATCAACCTGTCCGACAAAGCTATAATGGATTTCGATTTTCCGGGTGTTGGTTTCCCGGTCTAATTCATGTATCAAAATACGGTCGATAAACTCATGGACGTTTTCATAGGTCAATTCCTGTATGTCGCTGTATTTCCCGACAATCTGAATAAACCTTGATATATCCCTTTTTCGCTCGGTAACGGTTGCGATCTGCTGTTGTAACTCGTCTATCCTTGCGGCAAGGGATTTCTTTTCGTCCTCATAGCCGGAAGTTAGAAACACAAACCGTTCATCTGTCAGTCTGCCTAATGCGTTGTCCTCATACAGCTTGCGGAAAAGCGTGTCAAGTTCGGTCATACGCGCCTGTGCTTTGAAAAGTTCCTTTTGCTGCTGCGCTAATGCCTTTCTCGCTTCCATGTCGCCGTACTCGGTAGCTTTACAGATAAAGTCCTGTTCGTGTTCCTTAACATACCGCAAAACCCGCCGCATATCTTCCAGCACTAAATCAAGAAGTACGTTTTTGCGGATATAATGAGAGGTACACTCGCTGCCTGTCCTTGCCCTGTTGCGCCATGCGCCGCAAGAATAGGAAAACTTGCGCGGCTCGATATTTACGCCCTGTTGGTAATACATCTTATGTCTGCAACCAGCGCAAAACAGCAAGCCGGAAAAAATATCAATCTCCGCTGCTTTTGTCGGGCGGTGGCGGGTAGCAATCCGCTTTTGCGCAAGTTCAAAGGTTTCCTCGTCAACAAGCGGCTCATGGGTGTTTGGGAAGAAATAGCGTTGTTCTTCTTCGTTCTTCCGGGTCTTTTTCGACTTGTAGGATACCTTGTGAGTTTTCGCGGTTATGGTATGCCCTAAATATTCCTGCCTTGCTAATATGTCATAGAGCGTTTTGTCCGGCCAAGTATAGGGGGCGATCATTGCCCGCTGATACCGCGCCTGTCCTGTACGCTGATAGCGCAACGCTCCAATCGTCAAGACTTTGTTTTCCGCAAGCCATTTTTGGATTTCGCACATACGCACGCCGCTAACAAACATAGCGAAAACCTGTTTGACAATCGGCGCGGTTTCCGGGTCGGGTATAAGGTGGTGGCGGTTGTTCGGGTCTGGGATATAGCCGTATGGATATTCCCCGTTGACGCGCTCGCCTTTTTGCGCCTGTGCCTGTTTAACTGCGCGGATTTTCTTGCTTGTGTCGCGGGCGTAAAACTCGTTAAACCAGTTCCGCAAGGGGGTAAACTCGTTATCCTCCCGCGCTGTGTCAACTCCGTCGTTGATCGCGATATAGCGTACTCCGTTTTCGGGAAATACAATCTCTATGAGTTCGCCCGTTTTCAGATAGTTTCTGCCAAGACGGGAAAGGTCTTTGGTAATGACCGTCGCCACTCGTCCGGCTTCCACTTCCTGCAACATCGCTTGCAGCCCCTCGCGCTCAAAACTCACGCCGGAAAATCCGTCGTCCACAAAAAACTTTGTGTTCAAAAAATGGTGTTCGTCCGCATAGCGTTGAAGTATCATTTTTTGGTGCTGTATGCTTCCGCTTTCTCCGGCTTGCATATCCTCTTGACTTAAACGGCAGTAAAGGGCGGTGATTTTATTCGACTGTAACATTAGTCCTCCTTTCCGACAGCCGAATAAACAGGTATAATGTGTTGCTATCATTATACCATATCCCGCCGCCTAATGCACTACTCGGACGCTAAAAATCCCGGATTTCCGGGCTTTTTCTGCAAATCCTTTACAATGAGTTTCTCAATCTTTTTATGGATTGTATCGGTTGCCTTTTCACTCGGCAACGCTTGAACAAGATAGGTGATTTTCCCTATTTTGCGTTCGGTTGTAATTGTCTGTTTTTTATCCATTAGAAAAACCTCCTTTTCCTGTATGGATAAACTATATTCGTCAAAAGGCAAAAACGGGCGGTTGTTAGCTGCAACCTCACGGGAGTTTCACCCCGGCCCATGCTTATGGGTGCGCCGCGCAATACTTTGAGGGTGTTCAACGCGGGAGTATCATTGTGCCGCCTTGTATGTCGTCGCCCACAAGCTGCTAAACCTGTTTTACGGCGCGGTAGTTCTCGCTCGGCTTTTCCCCTATGGGGAAAAGCTGTCATGGCGTACCCGCCGACTGGCTCGGTACAGACGGAATGTACCCGTTTGCCTGTTATGCTGCGCACCAAAGGCCGCTTTCTTTGTCAAAGAACAATAGGCTTTGTCGGCCTGCAAAAGCACATCAACAGCGGATATGCTTTTGCGGAACGACAAATAGCCCATAACGGGAAGCGTGGAAAGGGGACACGCTCCCCGCATGGGCTAAAAGATTATCCTACATGAAAAGCAAGGGTGCGGGTAATAAGGCGCACTTGCAGCCTGTTACGCATTTCCTCGTCCACATAGGAATAGGTATTGCCCGCGTCGTCTTTCAGCGTGCGGGTACAAAGTTTCGCTATGTAACCCTCGTAGTGCTTCAAGATCGCGCACATGGCGGTTGTGTCGCCGTTTGCCGCTGCGGAAATGACAGGGAACGGCAACAGATTTTCAGACTTCCTAACGGTATTCATCATCTGCTTTTCCCTCCAAATACTGTTTGATTTTCGCAAGCGCGGATTTCCTGTGCCGGAAAACCGTCGTGCGTACAACATTCAGCAGTTCGCCAATTTCCGCGTCGCTCATATCCAAGAAGTAGGACAAAAGGATAATGTCGCGTTTCCTTTCGGGCAAAGCGTTAAGGGCTTCGGCAAGCAGTTCATTTTTGACGAGTACATCAAAGCCGGACACTTGAAAACGGAAATAATCGCTTTCGTATTCGTCCGTTGTGAAAAGCTGCGCGAGTTCGCTTTCGCTCAAATCCGAAAAAGTAACTTCGCGTGCTGCGCGTTTCGCAAGAGTGCGGCGGTGGCTTTTCGCTTCGCCGACCAAAGTTTTCTTTGCTAATGCGTCGTACTGATGTTGTATTCTTTCCTTGTCGGAAGAAGATAGCTCCATAGAGTTCACCTCCTTCCCGCGTGGAGTAGAGGACGGGAGTTAAGGGCTTGTCCTCTCTGCCCCTTTCGCTCCGTACCCGTTCGGGAGATGGCTCTTGAGTGCGCTTTTCAGAAAAAAGTTGAAAAAAGCAAAATGCGCCCGTCCGCAAGACGCGGACGGGCGCAAAGGAAATGTAAGCAGTAGCTAAATGTATTGACAGTTCACATTCATAGCCGGAATATCCCGCTTGCGGAGCATAGCTTTTTTTGACCGCAAAGCATTAGGCGGGTTACAGTAAATAAAAATGGACACGGCGATACCTCCCCGATACCGCCGTATCCTTAAAAAAGGGCGACTTTAATACACTACCCGCAATCCATTCTATAATAGGGAACAGCGGCTTTTGCGCAATATTAAATAAAAAAGCCGATAACACATAGGTTTTTTGACCTAATGCGTTATCGGCTCTGCGTCTATGCGTCTGGCACTTTTAATCATTTTTTTTGAATTTATTATATGTGTTAGCTAACTGTCCACAAGCCGCGTTAATCTCTCTGCCATGAGAAACTCTCATAGTAACTTCAAGTCCTGCTTGCTCTAATTGATGTTTGAATGCAACTATTTCCCGTTTCTGTGGTGCTTTAATTCTTGAATTGCTTGTTGGGTTGTATTGTAACACGTTAATCATAACTTTTTTGCCCCGAAACCATTTTGCAAGTTGTCTTACATCTGAGGGCCGGTCATTTATACCCGGTAAAAGCAAATACGCAAAGACAATTTTGCGATTATGCCTTTCAGAATAGGATAAGGCTTGCTTAACAACATCTTCAATAGCATATATGCGCATGTGAGGAATAATACGATTTCTTGCAGATTGTGTTGCTGCGTGTAAAGATATTGTCAACTGAATTTTAAGATGTTCCTCGCGCAATTTTTTTAATTGATCGACCGGACCAACTGTTGATATGGTAATGCCGTCGGTTGGAAAGTTGAGCCCATATCTATCTCGGAGAATATGGATTGCTTTTATCAAGTTGTCATAATTGAATAAAGGCTCTCCCATACCCATAAAAACGATACGGTTTACTTTTCGACGCAACAATATAATCTGTTGTACGATTTCTGACGATGTTAGATTACGAACAAAGCCATTTCGCCCGGACTCACAAAAAATACAACCAACAGGACAACCGACTTGTGTGCTCACGCAAACAGTTCCACCATCTCGCCGCTTGATAAAAACCGTTTCAATGTATTTGTTGTCTTTCAGTTCGTAAACATACTTTTCAGTATCACTGCTTTTGCAAATATTTTTTACCAACATTGATAGATTTTTTTTGCGTGGTAATTGCTTATATAATTCTTCATATAAGGCTTTTGCTTCATTCTCGCCAATAACTTCCGACATTTCTTTGTAAGTAAATCCGTATGGATCATTCCGTACTTCCGCAGGCGTATATTTAGGTAAACGTTTCATTTTTATATCCTTTCTTCTAAATAATAAAAGTTTGTTTTTCTGTATTTTTGATTACAATCTCTAATTTTTCTACATCAATGATATGCGTCAATTTGCATTTAGGGCAGAAAAGAGGAAAATCTTTTAATACAGTATTATGAAATACTTGAACTCTCGTCTTTCCGTTACAAATCGGACATTTTATCCAATATTTTTTAAGCATTATATTTCACTCGTCCTTTTTACACAAAAAAATGCAGGTCAATCCTCAACATGAGCATTGACCTGCATTTATAATGCACAGAGCAGTACAACAAAACTAAGGCATAGCTTGCACTATGTCTATACTATATCTATACGTCGTTAGTTTTTTGTATAGCATCCGCAAAATAAGCATGACAAAAAAGCCCATGTTGAAAATGGGAAAATCCTTTTTTTCAATGCTTATCTAATACGCATGCTATGCAACATAAACGCCGCCTCCTTTTACATAAATTTTATTTTATCAGAAAATCAGTCTACTGTCAATACACAACAGGAAGTATTTAACCTAATGATATGAATTGTGTGGACATATCCAAAAAGAAAGGTGAACTGTAAAATGTAACAGGGTGAATGAAAATGGCAAAAAGACCCGTACCATTGTACGACTTTAAGGCTTTCGGGGCAGCTATAAAAGCCGCGAGAAATGAATACGGCGAGAGCCGCAAAAAGGTAAGCGACGAGTTATATATTTCCCCGCGCTACCTTGCGAATATCGAGAACAAGGGACAACAGCCGAGTTTACAGGTATTCTATGACCTTGTAACCCGGTATCATATTTCGGTAGATCAATTTTTCTTCCCGAACAGCAATGCGGAGAAATCCACCGGGCGGCGGCAGCTTGACGCGCTGCTGGACGGTATGAGCGATAAAGGCATACGGATTGTAACCGCAACAGCAAGGGAGATAACGGAAGTCGAAAAAGCAGAGGATTAACCTCACAATATGAGAAATCGGGAGATTGCAGCGCATGGCGGCTGCAATCTTTTTTTGCGTCCAAAATCAAAGGAACGCGCAACAAATACCGCCTTTCGGTGGGGGTATGGAGTAGATAGCAAGCACAGCAAACGAGTACCCGTTTGCGGAAAATGCTTGTTGGGATAATCCCAAACCCTTATACCGAAAGGCGGTGCGGAAATGGAAAACCGAAAGAGAAATATACAGATGAAGTTTTACGTTACGGAAGAAGAAAAGCGGCTGATCGACGAGAAGATGAAGCAGCTTCCCATGCTCTTTTGCGCGGACTGCGGCAGCGTCATGTATCAGCAGCGTTACCAGACCGATAAGCGGAAACAGGACTGCTATATCTGCGGGAACTACAAAAAGCGCACCCATGACTGCACCGCACATTTTATCCGCACCGACCTTTTGACTGCGGGCGTTCTCTCCAATCTACGGAAAGTGACGAGCTATGCGGCAAAGTATGAAGCCCGGTTTATGAAGCTGCTGATCGAGCAGAACGAGGACGGCGGCAAACGCCGGAACGCCGCCAAGAAAAAGGAACTGGAAGCTGCCGAAAAGCGTATCGGTGAACTTTCCGCTATTTTCAAGCGGCTGTATGAGGACAGCGTAAGCGGTCGCATTTCTGACGAGCGTTTCACGGAGCTTTCGGCAGACTATGAAGCCGAACAGCAGGAATTGAAAGAGCGTGTTGCCAGAATACAGGCGGAGCTTTCCAAAGCACAGGAAGCTACCGTAAACGCAGAAAAGTTTATGAACATTGTCCGCAAGCACATGAACTTTGAAGAACTGACCCACACCCTCTTACGTGAGTTTGTAGAGAAAATCGTTGTGCATGAGTGCAGCTACGATGAAAATGGCACACGCAGACAGGATATTGAGATTTACTATTCTTTCGTCGGCAAGGTGGACTTGCCCGAATGACCGCCTGCCCTATCCGATACCAAAGACAAGTACCGGATAGGAAAGGCAAAATTTTTTACACTTCTATTACTTCTTTATCACACATAAGCAAATGCTCATGGCATTGAAGCGGATACAAACACTATTGTTTGATAGAAATAAGAGAGGTTATTTATAATAAAATGAGCCGCCAGAACTGTAGGGGTGATGCAGTACGGGCGGCTCATTTTCTATCTAAACGGATGTATCCGGAAGTTCCGGCAGTTGATCGGTGAGTTCTTCATATCCGAGAATATCTCCGGCACATGGCATCGATTGCCCTGTTCCCTGCTGTGGTTTCCGGAAGTACAGCCGATACCGATGTCCCTCTAGGAGTTTGATATTCTTTTCCAGTGAGAAGGCGTATTCCTTTCCGTTATCACTGGCAAACCAATATTGCTGGTTTTTCCCGAAGAGTGTCTGTTCCCGTTTCGTGCAGCTTACGTCCAGTGACAGATAAGCATGTGTATGGATCAGGTGGTAGAAACTGAGTGCACGCAGGATGCTGCAGATTCCGATGAGGAGGCTCATGAGGATAAAGAGCCGGTCATGGGTGGCGATCCCGAAGATGCACCCAAAAAGTACACAGAAAAAGCCGATTGCACTGATGGCAACCAGCTTTGTGAAAAATGGTTTTGGCATAAGGTTCCTTCCTTTAACATGTATGAAATGTGATTTGTTTATTCAGGTACAAATTAGCAATAGCCTGCAGCACTGGATACTGGGTATGGTGAATCTGGACATCATCCACAAGTGTTTGGTAAGTTGTCTCCGGTTCTGTGTATAACTCATCCATAATATCCGATTCGTTGTGGATTACTTTTTCCTGCTCCATACTTGTGACAAGCTCAGCGGTCGTGAGGGATACCTTATCAGCCAGCTTCAGAATGGTATCTTCCATCGGTGAAGAGGGTTTCTTCTTTAAATATCTGCCAAACTCTTTTGCACCAATAGTTCCTTCCAGATAAAGCTGAACGCAGCCAAAGAGCCGGATGGGAAAGGTATCCTTCAAGGGAATAATGGTCAGACTGCCGAGAAGGCGATATAAGGCATCCACCCCTGTCAGTCCAATTCCGCTTACAACCAGACCGCGTAAGGAAAGTCGGTTCAGATAGTGTTGGAAGGATAAGCCTTTCGGACCTTCTTTCTGTATCTGGCGCAGGGTATAGGCATCCTGGAGTTCATGGAGCGTCAGAATCTGGAAGGCAAGACAGCTCCAGAGCAGCAGCTCGTCATCCGATAGTCCATATTCTTGTCCATCGTTGATTACAAGAGGAATGGATTTTCCGCCTGTCGTTTTTTGAAATTTTAAGGTTCCGACAGCAGTATAAAGTGTCAGCATAAAAGTTCCCTCCTTCAAGGTTAAGTCAGAAGTGCATAGAGTGCATCATCCTGCTGTAATAGTTTCCGTGCTTTGCTCTGCCATGCCCGTACACGATTGGCTGGTACTTGGTAGTGTTTTGCCAAGTCAAAGCTGGTATATCCCTGCTGTTGCAGATAGAGGGCTACAATTCCCTTCTGAATAGTTGAGGACTGTCCGGTGCCAAGCTGGGTTAAATGCTCAAGAAGCAAGGTCTGGTTTGTGTCCTTTTCCGGGTGAGTTGTTTGTGTATCCTCGTAGGAAAACAAATCACGATAATGGAGATGTTCATCTTCAGATGATGCTTCGTCCAGAGAACAGAGCATGGAGCGGTCACGGGCAATTTTCCGCCAGTAGTCAAAGATGGCATGACGGATGATAGTTTTGGCATAAGGCTGGAATGATCTTCCTTCCTCAAATCCGACAGCCGACCGGCACAAAGCCAGATATCCAATCTGACATAATTCCTGTTGTTCTTCCTCAGTTACATAGGCAGCGGTGCGGGTCATGGAACGAATCATGATCGGAACCAGATCCATGGATTTTTCCACCAGTTGTTTTTGCTTTTTATTTAGTGGTAAGGTCATCATCAATCACCGCCTTTCAGCTGGCTGCCCGGAGGCGGAAGGGAATATGGTTGTTCTTTAAAACATCTGCGGATTCCCGAATGAGCTGGTCGCACATATAGTTGCTGAACTGTCCGATGTGAGCCTGCTTATCTGTCAGACAGAACTTATCTGCCACCCAGCGATATGCTTCCGGTTTGGAAAGGATGCCCTGTTGCCAGATCTGATCGAAAATTCGATGTGCCTGAATCCGCTTTTGACGAAGCTCCCGGTTGGCGAGCGTTCCTTTTGGTATCTTGGTTCCCGGATGTACCCCGACATAGGAATTGCAGGATGGATAGTGGGAGCAGACATAAACCTGTCCGCCATGAGAATGCGTTCCATATACAAAGGATGCATCTCTTAATATTGCTGTTCCGCCGCAGTAAGGGCAGCGGATGATTTTTGGTTTCTTCATCTGTTTTCACCTCGCTTGTACATACACGATACGTAACGTGTACGTGAATAACCAGTACGTACTGTATACTTATATTGTAAGTAAGCAGGTGATGAATTCCCATAGGACGCAAGCGGATACTGATCCCAGATTCGGACTAAATGGCACGAATCCCCATTTTTCAGATGCCGGGATAGAAAATTGCTCGGATGAGCGGGAATAAGCCGCTGTCTGTGAAACGTGGATAATTAACCGGTGTAAAGATGAACTTCTCACAGAAAATCCGTAGCAGGAATAAGCTGATCAGTACCAGACAGAGCAGGTAAGTGTTCCTGCGCCTTCTGGTCCATGGCTTTTTCGGACGGAATTTCACATACAGGACAAAAATCATGGGAATAAATATCAGGTTCGTAAAGACCTGATCGATACATTGGATGATTGAAATTACGTTTAACATAGGCAGTGCCTCCTTTCTTTACATATCCTGTACGTATAAGAGCCTGAAAGTGCAACTTTTTGTTACCAGTCATATTGCTGGTTCTCCTGAAGCCGGAGCAGTGCCGGAATGGGACATGGCTTTAAAGGCAGCTTCTGAGCGGCCAGATAGGGCAGATAAAGCTCTGTAAAAGCAGCAATGCTCATGCTTCCGGTACATTCGGTTGGCTCCGGTATCCGGGGAAACAAAAGCGCTGCATCTGAAAGAGGGAGGATGCAGGGGCTTCCCGTTTCATCCGGATGGAATAAAAAGCCAGAGTTCTCACAGCTTTCCTGTGCGTTACAAGTGCGGCACCAGACGTAGATACAGGAGTGCCAGTTCCCTTCACAGAGGTTCAGAAAATGACGGATGTGCTTGGCATCTGTCTTGCAGTGGGGGTGTTTCATATTCATCACCTACTAAAGAAGCAGGCAGTTCCATGTGGGAGCTGCCTGCAGGAGTCTTCGTTATGAGTTACTGATGTTTCTTTTTGCGTTTGAAGTAAACGATGCCCAGGACACTTGCACCTGCAAGTGCAGCTATGGCGATTCCGGCATACAGGAGAAGCGGCGTCTCATCGCCGGTCTTTACAGGCGGAGCTACCGGAGGCGTCTCCGGTTCTTTCGGAAGCTCCGTCATGTGTACGGTCTGACCTTCATCCTTCAGATCCTCATGGGAAGCAATCTCATGCTCGGTTTTTCCGTCTGTATAGTAGAGCTTTTCAAAGACAACCACATCCTGTCCGGCAAGAGCAGAAGCGTCGAAGGTAAAGGTAACTTCCACAGAGCCGCCAGCTTTTTCTGCTTTAAATTCTGCCTGAGCGGTAACTGGTTTTCCGTCTTTTAACAAAGCCTCTCCGGTTTCCTTATTCATCAGGGTTCCGATGACTTTGTACTCAGATCCAGGCATCAGACCATGATAAGTGACCGTATCTACGATAGTCGCTTCCTTGGAAGCAGAGACATCCTGATCCCCGTCACTGCCGTCTTTGGCTGTGGTTTTGATTTCCGGGAAGTAGATGGTCTGGTTGGCATCTTTGATGTCCGCATGTACCGCTACTTCGTGATCTTCAAAAGTCATTGTTTCAAATGCCACGAGCGTTTTTCCGGAAAGTGCAGAGGCATCAAAGGTAAAGGAAAGCTCTACGCTGCCGTTAGCTTCTTCCGGAGTGAAACTTGTTTCTGCAGTCACAGCTTTGCCATCCACATCGAAAGGTTTTTCGGTTTCCGCATCCATGAGTGTTCCTGTCAGCTTGTACTCTTTGCCTGGGATCAGGTTTTTGTATTCCACAAGGTCTGTAAGCGTCAGTTCTTTTTCCGGTTTTGCATAGTGTGTGCCGGAAGCAGCATCTGTTGCAGTGGTTTTGATTTCCGGGAAGTAAATAGTCTGTCCTTCATCCGCAATGTCTGTGTGTACGGCAACTTCCTTGTCTTTGTAAGCCAGGGATTCAAAGACAACTACTGTTTTCCCTTTTAAGGAGCTGGCATCAAAGGTAAAGGTAACATCTACCGTACCAGCGGATTCTTTTGGCTTGAAGGATGCTTTTGCTGTCACCGGTTTTCCGTCTGCTTCGACTGGTTTCTTTGTTTCTTTATCTATCAGAGTTCCAGTCACTTCATATTTCTGGTTAGGAACCAGCCCCTTAAAGGAAACCGTATCCACCAGCGTGATTTCTTCCTTTGCACAGGAAATATTGGAGTTCGTGTCCGCATCTTTCGCAGTAGTCTTGATTTCCGGGAAATAGATGGTCTGGTCTTCATCGTTGATGTCGGTATGGACTGCAAGCTGCATCTCATCCTGATATAATTCCTCGAAGACAACGGTTGTTTTTCCCTTTAAGGAAGTTGCATCAAAGGTAAAGGTTACTTTGACGGAGCCGGAGGATTTCTTTGCAGTAAATTCAGTTTCAGAAATCACCGGTTTTTCATCCACAAGGATTGGTTCCCCGGTTTTTTTATCCATTAAGGTTCCAGTCAGTTTGTATTTCTGGCCCTTTTTCAGTCCTTCGTATTCCACAACGTCTTCAATGGTCACTTCTTTTGCCGGCTGGCTCATGTGTGTACCGGTCTCGGCATCCAGAGCAGTCGTGCCGATCTCAATGGCATCATCGGTCAGAGTTCCAACCTGTATCAGAACAGAATCCTTATAAACCTTGACTTCAAAGGTTAAAAGATCCATGCCTTTGTTGGAATCACAACGCTGTTCCGCCAGAGTGTAAGTATCGTAAATGAGAGCGCCTTTGGAATCATCCGGTTTGGAGGTGCCGAACCAGATGCCGTCTTCCGAAGACTCACCCCGGTTGGTATTTGCGGTATGTTTGTTCCATTTGGAGGAAGTGCTGGCATAACCGTTGGCATCTGTCACAATCACATGGCTTTCGCCTGTTGTTTTGGAAGTGATCTTAAATGGCACATTTGCCAGACGGTTCTGGCTGCCGTCAGCAATCTTGACAAATTCCAGATCCCCGCGGATGACCTGATTGGAGATGGAATTGTCTTTTGCAGTCAGTTCCACGATTTTTCCCTGTTCTGTGATGTCAAATTCTACAGAGATCTTTCCGCTGTTCAGATAACCGGAAGGTGCAGTTGTTTCATCCACACGGTAATGTCCGAATGGGAGAGCATCTTTTGCAGTTGCAGCAGAACCGGATTTATCGGCAGTAAGTGTAAGGACAACCTGATCTTTCGTGTAGGATGTTCCGTCTACTAATACCGGATTTTCATTTAACGTAGTGATCGCAAAGACAGTACCTTCCAAAGTGGCAGAACCCTGCGGTTTTGCTTCTCCGGTCTCGCTGTCACGTTTCTGGATCTTCACTCCGCCACGGATGACAGATTCTTCTATGGTAGAAGACTGGTATACCGAAACCATTTCCTGCTTACCGTCACCTGTAATTTTCTGTACGAAGACAGTTGGATTGAGCTGGTATCCGGCAGGGGCTTTGCTTTCCTGTACCGTTATGGTACCGAGCGGAAGACAGACGGTCTTGCCATCACTGGTATAGTAAAAGGCATCGCCGCTTACAAAGGAATCTTTGGTAAAATGCATCTTTCCGGAAACATCTGTTTTTAATACCCAGGTACGTGCCGGTTTCTTTCCAGCTTCCGCAGGATCACTGTCAGACTGCTCGGTATAGAACTTGACTGTAAATTCTGCGTTTGCAAGGGAAGCTGCTCCCTGTGGGGAGGCTTTCTTTGTTTCGGCATCCAGCTTTTCAAGCACCAGATTCATGGGATTATTCTGCGGAATATCTGTTACGTTTGCAGCAGAAGTCTGTTCTGCTTTTACGGTGACTTTGTGAGCTTTGGTGTCTACAATGTAGCCTTTGGAAGCAGAGAGCTCTTTTATGGTATAATCGCCTTCCTCCAGTTCGCCGGATCTGGCATACCCGTTTTCATCAGTGGTCAGTTTCTGGATGAGCTTCTCACCCTGATAGATCCCATACACAGCACCCTTTAAGCTGTAATTCGGATTCCCGTCCGATACGCTTCCGTTGGCAGAAGATTTTTTCAGTTCGATCCAGCCGTTTGGAACCTGATACCAGCTTCCGGCAATGGTCTGGCTGCCCTGTCCCGGAACGATGAATGCCCGGAAGCCTTCCGGCGGGTTCGGAAGTCCCTGAATGGCACTGGCTACTTCCAGTGCTTTATCAATATAGGACTGTGGGGCGCCATGGAAAGCTCCGGTGTCAGCGGAATTACCGGCATAGATGTAAGCGACAACCAGATGTCCGATGACATAGCTGTTATCATCACTCCAGCCGCTGAAATATTTATCCTTGACGACTTTATCGTAGCCGTAGCCGCCGTTTAAGTAGTAGAGCGCTTTTCTGAGCGGGGAGTTCTGGCTTAAAAGGTCATAGGAATAGGAACCGGAGGAAGGTGTTTTCTTCAGTGGTTCCACGCAGTAGGCAGTATTGCTCCCGTCAAAGCTCATGCGGGAGGTAAAATAGCTGCCGTAAGGGATATTGGCACCTGCCTTATAGCTGATGGTGCCGTCGGCTGCATGAACCGGAAAACTGCCGGAAAACAATGCGCCGACTGCGACAAGGACTGCCAGCAGCATAGCCAGCGTCCGTCTGGTATAGGATTTGTATGTCTGTAACATAAGTCTCCTCCTTCTTGAAGTTCAAATGAAAAGGGCAGCGTCAGTGCTGCCCAAAGTTACACAGCCTGTTTCTTCTGTTTTGCAAGGATTTCCAGAAGCTCCTGCCGATCTGTGGTAATCAGCTCCTTTTCCAGATTGGAAGCCTTAAATTCCACAGTGATGTTATTGTTGTTGGTTGAGATCAGACCGTTGCCCCGCTGGAAATGGGTGATGTTCATTACTTCTGTTTCCGATAAATGCAGGATAGTCTTCACCCGCTGTGCCTCTTCATCCTCCATGTTCAGGATGATCTTGGTCTTGCAGTTATTGATGATACCCTTGCCGTACTTTCCGTCATCCAGAGCAAAGAAGTCGTTCAGATCCTGTGTGGCAAAGATGCCGGCTCCGGAGTAAGCACGGATGATCTTGGCAATCTCCAGTACGAATTCCGCTGCAAGCCGGTTGCTGGATGCACCGATGAGCTGCCAGACCTCATCGACAAAGATGGCTTTCTCTTCGGTACGGTTTTCCTTCGCTTTATCCCAGACATAATCCAGGGCAACGAACATGCCGACCGTTAAAAGATCGCTGGAACCGGTCAGTTCGGAGATATCCAGTACCGTATATTTATTGGTCAGGTCCACATTGGTCTGCTGGTTAAAGGAAGAAGCAGAACCGTGAACCAGGCGGTTCAGGATATGAGCCAGACGTTTGGTATCCTCGCTTTCCAGCAGGACATTGTAGACATCCTCCAGAATGGGCATCTTTTTGTACTGCTCCGGATGCTGCGGATCTGTCAGGGATTCATTTTTATGTGTAATCCCTTTTCTGGCATAGGTTTTGATTAGGGCTTCATCCAGAAGCTGCTTCTCCTCATGGGACATATCCGGGATCAGCAGACTGAAGAAGATGTGAAGCCTTTGGATCTTGCCTGCCAGTGCGGAGGCATCCAGTGTCGGTCCGTCCAGCAGTTCATTTACAGAATTGTCTACCTTCCGGATTTCCATGATGTTGATACAGTTCTTACTGGCAGGAGAGATCTGGATAAATTCTCCGCCGACATTCCTTGCAGCCCGGTAAAATTCGTGTCCCTTTAGCGGAGCGATGATGAACACCTGGATGCCTTTTCTTCGCATCCTTAGTGCCATGGTCTGCATGGTGAAGGTCTTTCCTGCTCCCGAACAGCCTAAGATACAGATGTTGCTGTTCTTGTACTGCCTGGAATCAAAGATATCCGCAATGACCAGGGAATTGTTATGCTTGTTTACCCCAAAGAGGATTCCGTTATCATCGCAGATACTGTAGCTGACGAAGGGATAGCAGCTTGCCGCCCCGGAAGTCAGTACGTTCCGCTTGGACAGCTTAAAAAGCTTCTTGTCCAGATTTGCCAGCGGCAGAGAGGATAAAAATCCCTGCTCCTGTAAAAAGTAGCAGGAGTGTAAGTTCATATCCTGCGAGATCAGGAGCTTTTTCATTTCCTGAATCCGCCACTGCAGTTCTTCCAACGTGGAAGCAGTAATGGTGATGAGAAGATTCATGTAATAGAAATCTTCGTTGTTGGCAAGTCCCTGCTTCAGAAAATATCCGGAGCGGATGGCAGAATCCAGATCGTCATAATCAGTGTTGGTATCGGACGCATCCTTTAATTTGGAACGGTTGATACGGATCTGCTGACCGAGACGCTGCTGAATCTTGTCCTTTGGCTGTTTCTGGAGAAAGAAATCAATATCAATCCCTTCCCCGGCATTGACAAGGAGTGACAGCCATCCGGGAGTTACCCGGTTTTTGTAGCCGTCAGACGGCACAAGCAGGTAGGAATGGTAAAGCCCATTGATCTGCACATAATGGGAGTGCTTGAAATCCACACTTTCCGGTGCGAGAAACTCGTTGATCCGGATGTGATCCAGTTCCTCCATGCGATTTTCCTTTGTATAGGCGGACAGTACAGTGCTGATCCGGTTCGAAAGCGGAACCTCCGTACAAAGGGTACGGTTTAAAAGGGTGTAGAGAACATCCGTAGTAAATTCATCCTCATTGTCATGGGAGACCACTTCATTCCCGCACTGGTATAGAAAGGTTTTGGCGGTCTGGGAGGCTGTCTCAAGAGCAGCAAGGATTTCCCGTTCCTCTTCCTTTCGGTTTGCGTTGAATGGTTCATATTCAAAGATCAGAAAGAACCGTCTGGATACTGCTTCTCTGGAACTTAAGTTCTGGACAAACTGGATGTAGTCACGCTGCAGTTCCTGACAATGAGGATCGGTTTCCCGCTCCAGCTCCAGCCGGGACTGCTCCAAATGCTTATTGATGTCTGCTTTTTTGGAGATCATCTTGATCTGGAGTTTGACCGGGCTGATCTTTAAGTAGCTGATAAAGCTGTAAATGATGCCCTGCTGTTCTCTGGCACTTCGAAGCAGGAAGTTGATTGGTTCAATCTCCAGGATCTTCACGTACCGTCCGTCTGTGGTATAGACGATCCCGTTTTCGATTTTTTCCACCGGAAGATAATCCTCCAAGGTCTGGTCTTTCTTTCGCTTTTTCCGGGAAACGGGGTTTGCCGTGGCAGATGAGGCGTCCTTCTTGGAAACCACCTTTTTTTTCTGCTCTTTTTTTGCAGCCCGCTTTTCGGAAACTGCCCGTTTTTCTTCCTCCTTTCGTCTCCGGGCTTCCGTTTTTTTCTGTATTTTTATCTGTTTCGCCGCCTCTTTTTTCTGTCGGCTGGCTTCTTTCTGCTCCCACTTCAGATAACGGATATCTTCCTTTGCCTGTTTTTTGATGCCCCGCTTGGTGGAGGTATCAAACTGCCGGTGTTCTTTTTTTTTACTTTTTGGCGGAGCTGGTGCGTCCGGTTCAGACTGTGGGGGAGCCGATGCCATTACTTTGGAAGGCTCTGCCATTTTTTCTGCTTTCCGGTGTTTCTTTGTCTTTGGCTCTTTGAAACGTGGTTTCCTGCGTGGCTTTCCTTCCGGAAGACTGTCGGACCTCCAGATTACCCTGCGGTTCACTACAAAACGCAGGGCATTCATCAAAAAGGCAGTGATGCTCTCCCCGCCGATTCCAATCAGGGCTACCATTGCCGCTGGAAGTGCGGTCATGCAGAGAATGATGATGCGGGCAGTCAGGGACAGCGGCAGGTGGAAAACAGGGATACCGATTGCCAGGGAAAGAACAATGCTTTCTATGGCATTGCGGATGTCAAAAGTTCCGTTTAGGATCTTGCCTTTCTCAATGAAGTTGGAAGGGATAAAGGAAACCGGTGTTTCTTCTGGCTGTGTCATGGCTGCACCTCCTTTTTCGTATCTTTCGCATCTTCGGAAGGCACAGAGGCACTGCCGGATTCTGTGTCCGGAGCTTCCGGGCTGTCAGAAGTATCCGGATACCCGCCTTCCTGCAGGTGTTCAATGTCCTGCGAAGTCAGGGACGGCAGGGAATCATCGGTTTGCTTTTCGTAAACAGTCGTATCTGCAGAGACCTGTACCCCGTCTTCTCCAAATAAAAACACACCCGTCGGGGTGTGGTAGGTAACCGGAAGCGTATCCTGATCGGAAAGTGAAAACATCAGGCAGACGGTTGTTTCGGTAGGGTAGCTGGTTTTTTCCGGCAGGAAGGTGATGCTTGTCTGTTCTTTTTTGACATACTCTTTTAGGTAGACAGGAAACTGCCCTTTGAGAGAAGCAATCTGGCTGTCGGAGAAAAATGCTTTTAAAGCATCAAAATCCAGATATTCCGGCATGGGGGTATCAGAATTTGTTTCTGTTGTTTCCTTTGCCGGTTCCCTGCCTTTGTTTCCGGAAGCTTCTTTTTTCTGGCTTTTCCAGAAACTGGGGAGAACCAGTCCGGCAAGCAGCAGAAACAGCATCAGAAAAATGGAAAGAATCACTTTTGTTCTGTTCATAATGGCTCCTTTATTTTTTGTCGAAGATCCAGTAGGCATTTGCCGTAGCATGGATTTCCGACATCATATCAAATTCACGGTTAATATAGTTCTTTGCGTCACTGTCATTGGGATCATTGACCAGTACCTTGCCGTTTGCCGTAACACCTCGGAGTACGATGAAGTGTCCGCCGCTGGTGAAAAGTCCTGCCCGCTGAGAGGAGATGACCGGACAGCCTTCGGAGAGTGCCTGAAGTACCGTATTGGCATTGCTGGTCTGTGTGACGCTGCCACAGCCGAAATGACTGGCTGCAGCCTGAAAGTAGCTCCAGTAGGTTCCAACTCCCGGCTTGTAATAGGAATTCCCGCACCATGCCACCGCATCCGGAGGGGTAATGGTATTCCCGGTCAGGTAGCTGGCGATCATGGCAAAGCTGGTAGGCCCGCAGCCGGAAGATGCGATGGAGCCGCCGCCATAAGGAATGTTCCCGTAATCGGTCTGGAGATAGTGCGGAATCTGCATTCCGTTTGCCGGATAGCTTCCGCCGGTATTGGTAATCTGATAATACCGGAGAACATGCTCCACATATTCCTTGTCCCCATACCGGTCATAATGCCAGTTCGGACGGGCACACATCATATCCGAATAAGCAATGGCGTTTTCTTTGGTATAACCGCCGTCACGTTCCATTGCCCAGTCGATATAGCCGGAGCCGTAATTGTAACCCTGAAGCGCCAGCTTGATGCGGTCCAGGTCGGTAGGTCCGGTACATCCTGCTTTATCCAGTGCATACTTTAATTCCTGAATCCCACATTCGATGGAATAAGCAGGATCGGTGATGCCGTTGGGGACATGGGGGTATTTCTTATTAAAGCCGCCTTCTGCCGCCTGCATGGGATCGCTTCCACGCCCGCCGCTTTCCTGCATCATGACTGCCATGAGGAGTTCCACATAAGCTTCCATGCCGTATTTCTGTGCGACCTGCTGGATGGTAGCCCGGTAAGCCAGCACCTCATCGCTGACACCTACCGCCATGGCAAGACCGGAAGCGGAGCCGCCAAAGAACATGGTCAGGTTTTCCACATAACTGTCTGCCGTTTTTTTCTGCTTATCGGTCAGATGAAAGACGTGATCTGCAAAGTAGGCATCTCCGGCATAGCTGACCGTGTAGGTATGGCGGGTAAAAGTAACCTTTCTGGGTGGTGCATTTTCCTCTTCCGCCGGAACTTCCACCGTGGCCGTTTCTGAAGTAACGTCATAAGAAAAAAGCCCGTCCTCGTTTTCCCGGATCAGGCTTTTGAGTTTGCTGATATTTATATTTTTATAGTCATCCTGGCTGGCACAAAACTGTGCGATGAGCTGGTTCGCATTTACGATGATACTGGAAGCGTAAGGATCGCTGATAGAGGCAGTATCTCCTTCCGGGAGTCTGGCAATTTCCGCATTGATCTTAGCAAGCAGTGCATCATGGCTTTCCTGAAGCACCTCCACGATTGCCTGATTGGAAGCCCGGATATTTTCACTGATTACCGTGTTGCTGGTCAGTGCTCCGGTATTTTCAGAGAGGTCTCCGAAGACGAGTCCCGGAAGCATGACAAGGAACAGAATGGGAAGCATCAGTACACCGCCGACGGCTGCTCCAGTTTTCGCAAGGGTGCGCCTGTGCCGGAATACTGTACCGATGACAGCAAGAGGACTGCCCATCAAGGCTGTTTTTGGCATGTTACATACGCTCCTTTCGCTGTGGGGCTGGCGGCAGTTTCTGGACAATGGATTCATTGTAGGCTACTTTGCCGCTGCCGGAAGTATATGGTGTTTTTTCGACCGTATCCTGTGCATACTGCTTGTACCAGGTGGAACCATCCACGGACTGTACCGTAGAGTAGGAGCCCTGAGTAGGAGCTGCATACTGGTCGGCATGGTACAGGGCAAAATCCCGGTTTCCGGAGCTTCCGGTTTCGGTACCGGTGATCCTTCCGCCACCGATTTCTACATTATCATAGGAAGAACCGCCGCCCGGATTGATGCCCATATAGGAAGTAAAGGCTTTCTGTGCGTCTGCTCCCTTGATGGAACCTACCTGACCGTAATTTCCCTGTGCAATGTTGCTGATGACCTGATTGGCAAAGTCTCCGCCTTTGTTCAGGGATGACTGGTAGAGCATGTTTCCGATACTGCTGTGTTCGGTATAACCGGTTGCGGAATTGACCGCTTCCCTTTGTACCTGTCTTCCCACTGCTCCGGCAAGCCCGCCGGATAGGAAGCTTCCTGCGACAGCCGCACTTCCGGGAGAAGAGGCTTTGCGGTAGCCGCCACCACCATGGGAACGCATGGAACCGGTCAGGCTCCGTCCTGCAATCAGAAGTTCAGCCATCATGTTTCCTCCGGTATTGCCGACATTGATGCCAAGCGATGCCAGAAAAGAATCAATTTTCTGGGATACCTTTAAAAAGGCAATGGCACACAGGAACCAGACGAAGACATTTCCGGTTACCGCCTCCTTTCCCTGACTGGCAACTGCCGCTTCCACGTCTGCTTCCGTAAGCTCCGCTGCAAAGACCGGCATGGAGCAAAACAGTACCAGACAGGCAGTTAATACCAGGAATGGTATGAGTTTCTTTCTAAGTTTCATTTTGGTCCTCCTTTCTTATAGGGATAACGGATTGGCAAGGAAGGTGCCGACCATAGAAGTAAACAGCCGCAGGCACCACGCATTCATCAGCAGCAAAAAGAACTGGCCGCCAAGCATCCGGCACCAGCTTTTGAAGATATTTCCAGTTGACTGGCTGGCACCCATGGAAAAAGCTGCCGGGGCTGTGTAGACCAGTACCCCCAGAAGAATATAACGTTCTGCCGCTTCAAAGAGCAGCTTGATGTAGTTCCACGCCAGAATCAGTACCAGAATCAGTGCAATGATGGCTACCGCCCCATTTGCACAGACTCCTAGGATGACTGTGACTACGGAGTTAAAATCCGCAAATTTTAAAGGCGGCAGGTCTTCCGTCAAAATCCAGTTGTACGGTGTTCCTGAAATATTCAGGAGCAGATCCACAATATCTTTCGCATAGAAGGTGAGAAAGATAAAGAGGAAGGAACGGATGGACAGCTTAATGGGATCTTCCGCTTCGATACCGGCTCCCATAAAGTAATTTTTAAAGAGCTGCCATACCCAGTTTAAGAGGATCAGCCCGATGCCCAGTGCCAGAAAGACCTGATACATGGTCTCGGCTGCAGGAAAGTAGCGAAGAAACGTATCCATGGAACAGCCCAGAGCACCGAGGACTGAAGTGGTGATCAGATCCAGAATGTTCATGACCTGTTCGGCAATCCATTCCACGATTCCGTCAAGTATTCCCATAGTGGCATCTCCTTTCGTCTATCCGTTCCATTTTCCGCCTGCAAAGAACGGGGTGATGTAAGCCATGATAAAGCCAAGCCCGTTTAAGATCGCCCAGGTAATGACGATACGCTTGAGCCATGCACGTGATTCGTCCACGGTTTTTCCGCTTTTGGAAAAATTCATCATCAGAAGGGCAACCGATGCCGTTACGACTGCAGCAATGGTGGAAATGAGGATAATCTGGTTATAGACATCCTTCATGATCTCATTGGCTTTGGTCCAGATGGTAGCGGCAAAAACCGGCTGTGTATATCCGCAGAGGACTGTGACAGCCAGAAATGCAGCATACAGGCATCTGCCATAATTGACATGCCGTTTTGTGTCCGGCGGAGCGTTTTTCAGTTTGTGTTTCACGTAAAAGTACCTCCTTTTTATAAGAGCGGCAGGAGAATTACCTCCCCTGCCTTTGCTTATGGTTTTCCTGCCTCAAGAAAGGACGCAGCCCGGTCAATGCAGGCTGCGTCCTAAATCAAAGTATGAAATTGTAAAGATCCTCCTATCTTACAGAAAAAACGCAGCTTATTTGCCGCAGGAGAGGCTTCCCATACGGCAGTGCTGCGTTTCGTTCTGCATATAATTTTGACAATATCAATTTTAACATGGGTAAATTACCGCTACAATCGCAGGACTGTGCCAGTTACAGACGATGGAGTGCCAAAAATGTGACCAACGCTAAAAGCGTTATAAATGCAATCCTTATGGATACTGTAAGCGTGATTTGCAACCAATTATACTGGATTTACATGACTAATGCTTTAAGCGTTAGTGAATACTGGAAGGAGGAGGTGTGCGTGTGAAAGGAATGGGAAAGGCAATCCGCAGGTACAGGGAAGAGGCAGGAATTACGCAGGAGAGACTGGCTGAACTGGTGGATATCAGTACCAACCATCTGGGTGCGATTGAGCGGGAAGTGAAAACACCTACGATGGAAACATTTGTAAAGCTGTTGAATGTATTAGGTGCGGAACCGAATGAAGTGCTGAAGGAAGTGATTCCTCTTACCAGAATGGAACATACTTCTGTAGTGGAAGGAAAGCTGGAAAGGCTCACACCGAAGAAGCAGGAAAGCGTGCTTCGGATGCTGGATGTGATAATTGAAGAGATGATGAAATAGAAGCTGTCTGCGAAATTGCCGCAGGCAGTTTTTTTGAAAGCTGTATATGCAATAAAACACATAAAAATATGCGATTTATGATGAAAGTGATTGCAAGATTTGATATAGTAATCCTAAAAGCATTATAAAACTAATTCTTAAAGGATGACTATAATATGAAAAAGGGATATGTGGGATTATTGGCATGTGCGTCAGGAATTCTGATCGGACTGGGAATCAGCCGGCTGGATCTGACAGGTTATCTTGAAAAAACACAGGAGCAGGAATATCACCCGGTAGAAAGAAAGGTGCCTGAATCAGTAGAAAGCAAGCTGAAAGATCCAAAACAGTGCTGGCTGTGTGGAAGCGATGAACGGAGTATGATGGATTATTTCCGGAAGTTTGACGATCTGGGAGTGATCTGTACCAATCACTGGTATGTGATGGATATGCATATCCGGAATCATGATGAGGACGGGAATCTTACCGGCCCGCAGGGAAACGGGCATATGGGTTATACCGGGACAGGAGAAGGCGGCTGCTTTTTCCATACGGAGCAGATGTCGGATTACGGGATTTCCGAAGTATCGGTGGATTACGGGGAAGATAGTATCTTCGATGTGAAAAAAGTACAGAACCATCTGTGTCAGGAATGCCTGGATAAGCTGGTGGAAAGCATGGAGGTATTCTGTGAGGAAACGCAAAAACCCAAGCCCCGTGATCTGGTACTGGTGGATTTTCAGACATTGGAGCTGTACGCCATTCAGGAGCATAATGCGGGATACTTTATCCGGGATTATTATGTGGAAATTGAGTCGGAGGAAGATGGGGTGGAAGTAAAGGCATTTTACTGCCCGAAGCTTAATAACGGGAAAAAGGATGGAGAATAAATTGAGGTTTGCATTGGTGAGGAGTATAATGTAAGTACGTGTTATGTATTGGAAAAACTTGAATTTAGCAGAAAGAAGGATTGTTATGAAATTTATCAATACTAGAAAATTCACATGGATAATTTGTATAATAGGATTTTTGCTTGCTCTTGTAAGTATATTTTTCTTACCGAGTATTATTCCAGTACATTTTGCAAATGGGATTGCGGATGATTATGGAAGAAAAATACAAATATTTTTATTTCCTATATTACAAGTGCTTATCACTTTTTTGACTGGACGAGAAAAAGTAAAATATTGCCTGACACATTCAAAAACTTTCTTAACGGACATTCAGTTTAATTGGATGATAGATGGTGTACTTTTATTGGTAATGTTTGCAGAAATATGGGTTATCTATGCTTCATTTGCATAGAAATACTTGCATAACAATTTACATTTGATTGAGCAGATAAAAATGATTTGAGATGGTAGCAATGAAAAAGCGATTGGGAATCATAGCCGGAATTTTAGGAATTGTATTGGCAGTCATTGGCATTGTACTGAAGCAGAAAGAAAACACAGCCGTTTCTGTTATTGGTGGTGCGGATGGCCCGACTTCTATTTTCATAGCAGGGAAGTTAAATGGTGATAATTTTATTTTTATGATTGTAGTTGGAATTATTTTATTGATTTTGGCAGGAGTTATTTTTTACAAACGTAAGCATTAAGTTACAGTTTTTTAGACTGTGTATGGCGGAAGAACCGGGAAAGTGTAGATATATCATGGGGATTTTGGAAAAAAATAAAAAAAGTAAGGGTACAGCGTTTGTCTATGATGAGAATAATGATTACTATAAGATGGAAATAAACGGGATTGAATTTGTCTGTGACAGTATACATTCCGATTATGAGAAGCATGCAGTTGAACTGGCACAGGCGTATGAGAAAAGGCTGCCGGATATCGTGGATTATCTTATGCCGGATATAAAGGAGATGTTTGGAATTACAAATCCAGATGTAATAGCAAACTCACTAGGAAAGCCGAGTATAGATTTGGATAGAGGAACACTGACTTATCTGGAGCACACAATGGACAGCCTACATATTATTGAAATGGAATTTGACGGTATCTTCACGGCATTCTATAACTCCTGTATTGATGGATAGGACTTTAGTAACATAGAGCTGCAGTTGTCTACAGCTTTTATCCAGACTTCGGATGTTACAGAGAAGCAATCAGAAATGGATTGATCGATTTCTGAAGCAGTATCCGGTGAAATCCTTGAACATATGAAGGAAAAGTATGTATGTTAATTTTATTTTTATTGTAGACAAAAGATAGGACTGATATGATAAAAGAACAGGTTATTACAAATAGAGGTGGAGTATTTGATGCAGAAAATATTATTACTGGAGGATGACTTGAATCTAAATCGGGGAATTGCCCTGTTACTTTCACGGGAAGGGTATGAGGTTCGTCAGGTTTATACAATAAAGGAAGCAAAAGAAGCATTTCAAAAAGGAGATTATGCTCTTGTTATCAGCGATATTACATTGCCGGATGGTACAGGACTGGATTTTGGAAGGATGGTACGTGCAGGTGGAGATACATATCTTATCTATCTTACGGCTTTGGATCAGGAAATAGATATTGTAAATGGTTATGATACAGGGGCAGATGATTATATTACCAAACCATTTTCACTGATGGCTTTGGTGTCGAAGGTGAACGCATTGATGAGACGGCTTTCTAAGGTACAGGCACAGATTATGTCTTCCGGAGAGATTACGGTGCATATGAAAACGATGCAGGTGTATAAAGGGGATGAACCAGTTACTTTAAGTAAGAAAGAATTCTCTCTGTTGCTGTATCTCTGGGAGAATGCAGGACAGATTGTTTCAAAAGAAAGTATCCTGGAGCATGTATGGGATATAGACGGTCAATTTGTCGATGATAATACGGTTACTGTCAATATAAGCAGACTGAAGAATAAACTTGGAACAGAAGAGATAGCGAATGTGAGAGGACTGGGATATATATGGACCGGAAAGGTAAACAAAAATTAAAACGGTATTTTATCGTATATGTAATCTTTGCAGTATTTTTTACAGTAGGAATGTATCTGATAACAAAGTATGAGGAAAATGCGAAAGCAACGCAGATAGCACTGCTCCTTGCAGAACATCCTGAACTGGAAGGGGAAATAGTTGCAATCTGGGAAAAGTCAGGAACAGTAGATTTTATAAGAGACCGGGACGATCAGAAGATAGAAAGAGTCGTACAGATGCTGGAAGAAACTTATGGTTATCACTCAGGGAGTGGATCTTCAGATGTGGTTATAAGGATTATCTGGGGAATTGGATTACTAGTGGGAGTCATAGTATGTAGCCTGTTCTTGTACCTGGACCGAAGAAAAAACTGGAGCAGATACGGTGATGAGGAACAATTACAGCAATTATATGAATGTCTGCAGGAATTCAGAAAAGGAAAATTCCAAACATATCCTGAAGAAACATCAGAATCGGAACAATGGTTAAAGGTGTGGGAATCTGTAAAGGAGCTGGGGCAATATTTCGAAGATTTGAAGGAACGTCTGGAGCAGGAAGAAAATGGTACGAAGAGTCTGATTACAGATATTTCCCATCAGTTGAAGACTCCGCTTGCATCACTCCGGATGAGTCATGAGCTGGTGGCAGAAAATCGGGTTACAGGAGAAGAACAGAGGGAGTTTCTGGAGCAGGAATCACAGGAACTTACCAAACTGGAACAGCTCTTGAATGAACTGGTAAATCTTTCAAGGCTGGAAACACATATGATCCAGATACATTCGCTTCATGAAAGCCTGAAGAAAACGCTAACAGAGGCTGTCAGTCAGATTTATATGAAGGCAAGAGGAAAAGATATTTCCATTCAGGTGGAGATGGATGATGATATAGTTGTGAACCATGATTCAAAATGGACGGTAGAAGCATTAACGAATATCCTTGAGAATGCAGTCAAATATTCACCGGAACATACAACGATTACAGTGAGGACGCAGGAGCTAGCAAGCAATGTGCTTATTGAAGTAGAAGATGAAGGAATGGGCATTCCTGCGGAGGAACTGCATAAGATCTATCAGAGATTTTACCGGGGAAGGAAAGCAAAGGAACAGGTAAAAGACGGAGCGGGTGTCGGTCTGTATCTTGCCAGAAAGATCATAGAAGAACAGGGGGGGGACAATAGCAGCCAAAAGAAAGGCTGAGAAAGGTATGATATTTAAAGTGACACTGCCGCTCATAATAGGAGAATAGTCGGAACCCTTACAAAACTGTTATGGTTGTTGTAAGGGTTTTGTAATGCAGGAATGTTATAGTAGGGGTATGAAATGGAAAGGGGACTTGAAGATATGAGTAGTATTTTAAAAGTAGAAGATCTAGTAAAGTATTATGGAGAAGGCGAGAATCAGGTGAGAGCCGTGGATCATACAAGTTTACAGATAGAGAGAGGCAAGTTTACAGCTATCGTAGGACGTTCCGGCTCCGGAAAATCTACACTTCTGCATCTGATTGGAGGGCTTGACAGACCGGATTCCGGCAAAGTATGGATTGATGGAACCGATATCTATTCTCGAAAAGATGATAAACTGGCACAGTTTCGAAGAAAGAAGATAGGATTTATCTTTCAGGATTTTAATCTGATTCCATCGCTGAATGTGTGGGAGAATATCGTTCTTCCGCTGGGACTTGATAATCGCAAGGTAAAGCCGCGGGAAGTGGAAGATATTCTCAAAAAAATCGGACTGCAGGATAAGAAAGATGCGATGCCGTCTGCTTTGTCTGGTGGACAGAAACAGAGAACTGCGATAGCCAGGGCATTGGTGACAAGACCGGCGATAATTTTGGCGGATGAGCCGACTGGAAACCTTGATTCCCAGACTGAGCTAGAGGTTATGAGCCTATTGAAAAGCTGCGTGTCGGATTTCGGGCAGACGCTTATCATGATTACCCATGATGAAACGATTGCCCAGATGGCGGATGAAATGATTATCATTGAAGATGGCAAGGCGGTGAGAAGATAATGAAGATGACGACCAGAGTTGCATATTGCAATATGCGGCATTATAAGAGCAAAAACATACTGATTGGAATTGCCATTATCCTGACAACATTACTGCTGTTCGTAATCCCATCAATCGGAAAAGATATGGTGGAAGTGAACTTTGCGGTAATCAATAAGATTTATCCAACATGGCATGCCCTTTATCGGAACGTGGACGAGAGTACAGTTATGAAACTGGCGGCACATCATGATGTGAAAACTTACGGACTCCGCAGCGATGCGGGGTACATGAATCTGGAAGATGCGACGGTTTCCATGATGTATATGGACAGAACAGGGATGGAACTTTATAAAGTGAAGCTGAAAGAGGGGCAACTTCCGCAGAAAGAAAATGATATTGTGGTTTCAAAAGGAATACTGGAAGCATTAGGACAGAATGGGAAAATCGGTGACACTATCACAGTACCTTATCAGATTCTGAAAGATGACGGACTGGATTATACGAAGGAGAAAGACTTTCGAATCTGTGGTTTTTTAGCAGATAATGAGAGCAGCAAAGAACAAAAACAATATACATCATTGGTTTCAGAGGCCTTTCTGAAAGCGGAGATACCGGTAGAACAGGTGAAATATCGGTTTTTACTTCAGGTGAATGGACAGAAAGGAAATACGACTGCAGATTATACAGAGACGATACAGAATATTGCCAGACAGTTCGGGATTTCCGAGGATGACATGAATATTAATAAAGAGTATCTTGCAGCAAATTATGTGGATCCGGCTACAATTCCGGTGATTGTAGGAATCATGCTTATTGTTGTATTGGCGGGCATTATCACAATTTATAGTGTTTATTATGTATCTATGAACCAGAGGGTTCGGGAATTTGGAAAGTTAAAGGCAATCGGGGCTACGAAACGGCAGCTTAGACAAATCGTACTAAGAGAGGGAATGGGAGTGGCGTTGTTTGCCATTCCGATAGGACTTTTGATCGGAACAGTTGCTGTGAAAGTTGTACTTCTCCAGTTTGTAGAACATGCAAAGGATTCAAACGTACTTATAACAGAGGCATACAAGGTTGTAGCTAAAGGAGAAGTCCAACTTTATTATTGGTGGATTTATCTGTTGGCAATTGCAGTGACTCTGTGTACAGTGTATCTGTCACTGATGAAGCCTATGCGTATGGCGGCGAAGGTATCAGAAATAGAAGCTATGCGTTACCAGGGAGGCAGTAAGCGACAGAAAAGCAGCAGGAAGGGATATCAATTTCTGAATATCGGACGACTGACCAAGAGAAATCTTGCAGAGAATAAAAAGAAGAGTACTATCACGATTGTATCTATGGCCGTTACCGGAATATTTGTCATGATGGTAGCAACGGTGCTGTCTTGTGCAAATCCGATGGAAAGTGCAAAGAGTTCGATTGTGGGGCAATATGAGATTTCTCCAATTGTGGAATCCGGGAATAAAGAGCATCCTGAATATGAATGGGCGGAGGTTCAAAAGAATAATCCATTAAATGAAGGACTAAAGCAGCAGATAGAGGAGCTTGACGGTGTTGAGCGGGTAGATGTGTTTACCGCGTTGAAGGTATCAGGAGGACCTTTTGAAGAAAAAATTGGAACCGAATTTATCAATGGAGTGCCGGAAGAATACGCAGAAGAGCTGAAAAAAGGAATCACTGAAGGCAATGTCACATACGAGGAATTGAAATCCGGGGATAAAGTGATTCTGGACCGCGCGCTACTTCACTGGTATCCAGATATTAAAGTGGGAGATAAGCTGAAACTCAATATTCATGATGGAGATAATACCTTTCAAAAAGAGATTGAAGTGGCAGCAATTGGTGAATATGGAACAGGTCTGACAAACTATAACTGTCTTATCATGGCAAAAGAAGGGGCAGAGAAACTTACCATAAATAATTCTTCCAGCTATTTTCAGGTGATTGCAGATAAGGATTATGATGAGGCACTGGAAGCATCTCTACAGGCTATTGTGGATGGATCAGGCAGACTGCAGATGCGTACCTGGAAGAATGAGTACGATACATGGGAAAATGCCATACAGATGACTAGAGGTGCATGTTATGCATTTATCATCATTCTGGCAGCAATCAGCATTATGAACTTGATTAACACAATGATCAATAGTGTCCATGTGCGAAAAAAGGAGCTTGGCATGATGCAGGCAATCGGAATGTCGGACCGTCAGTTGATGAAGATGCTCCAGTTGGAAGGTATATTCTATACAGTAGGCACTCTTATTATCAGTATCGGAGTGGGAAGTCTTGCAGGATATCCGTTGTTTTTATATGCAAAGCGTACAGGAATGTTTGATATCAGCACATACCATTATCCGGTAACAGCAGCTATTATTATAATTTTAACATTGTTTGTGATACAGATGTTATTGGCAATATTCATTGCAAAGTCAGTAAGGAAAGATTCATTGATAGAGAGAATTCGTTTCAGTGAGTAAGAATATAAATTTCTGATGTTTAATGCAGATACTAATCAATGTCATAATAAAAAGGGGGACTTGATTTCTCAAATCCCCCAGTGTATAATGAACTCAAGAAAGGTATTCAGATGCAAAATCTGATGCCCTCAGTTAAATTTTATATTCTATGTATAAGTCATAGCATCCAAAACTTTCCTAGGGTCGTGGATGCTATTTCTTATTATGTCGATCTATATAAGTCAAAGCCGCAAAAATTACCAATAGTAAAGTCAATACTTCCATTGTATTCATGGGCATCACCCTCCTTGGATACTAGAGGGCAAAATCGAAATGCATCCGTCTTTCCGGTTCAGTAATACCGAATCAGTATAACACGTTACCGTTTTCAGTACAATAAGGTAATGGTCTGAAAAATACTTTATTCTGTCACCTTATGTAGCTGTATCGTGAGTATTTGCTGGACTAATTGGTGCTGTATATGAAAAAAAGCTATTTAAAAATAAGGTGGAAGCCTTATATGGTCTGCTTGATGATGCGGGTGATGATGCCGAGGGCAACATTACGCTCTTCATCAATATGCGTCACCACAAAGGATACCTGATCCTTTTTCCCGACTGTCCGGCTGTCATAGCAGGAGTGGGCAATGGCATTGACACCGATGGAGAGCCGGACAAAGACGGTGCCTTTATGGATGTCTTCCACAGTTCCGGCGTATTTTCCCTGAATCTTACATTTTTTCATGTTTTCCTTGCTGGTGTTGCCTTCCACACTTTTGACATCTGCGTGGACAATGACCTGCTCCGGTGAGTCTGCCCGCACATCCAGGATGCGTACCAGGATGTGATCGCCTACCTGGAAGCGTTCTCTGGCATCACCCATCCAGTCGAAGGACAGGTCTCTGGCAAGAATGGAGGTTTCCACACCGAAAATTTCTGCCCGGACTACCTTTTCCGCAACAGCAATGACTCTTGCCTGCACGATACGGTCTTCATAAACTTTCGGCATTCCGGAAGCATCTTTATCCAGATAGAAGATCTGGCGTTTCTTCAGCATCGCTTCTTTCCGGCTGGCGACAATGCTGCGTGTCTTCGGATCTAATCCCTTAATCAGAAAATCAATCTCACATCCAAGCATATTGTTGAGGATTTTGTTCTGCCGCAGAGCAAGCTCCCCATAATCGTGTGCTTCATCCTGCATGAGATGGATCATCATCTCAGTTACTGGGATGACAGTACGGAAATCCTTGTAGTAAACCACGGCAATGAGGCTGCCGTTTTCTGTTTTCTCGATACCGCCAAGCATTCCGGTTAAGATTCGGCGGGTACGGTAGGCATTCTGGATCTCATGCCAGGTAAGGTCTGAAATGGACTGGGCTGTTTCCAGCTTCGCATCGGAATCCAGAGTTAAAATAGGTGTGTTGGTTGTTTCGTTTGGCATCATAGTGTCTCCTTTCAAATTATGACATGATAGAATCTTTATCTAAAGGAACCATGTCTGTGTGATCCGAATAGTTATCTGCTGAGAAGTCATCCGGGAAATCGTGATAGCCAGGTTCCTGATAAACGCTTTGCTGGTCAAAGTGCGGTTCAGCTTTTTTCTTTTTCTGCTTTCCATAAGAAGCGGTTTTTTTCGGGTGGGAAGCAGGAATAGTTGGAGTGTACGTATATTCTTCACTACATGCTCCTTTTCTCCATTCCGGAATATGTTCGGAAGCCTTCCGGGGAATGAGTTTTTGGGCATCCGGGTGCAGGGTGTAATCGTATTTTTCTACCTGCAGTACCTTCTGACCACGCAGGATAATCAGTGCAGTATCCAGCGGGAGCCGCAGGATCTCATCCGGAGTTAAGAGCTTTCGTTTCCCGATGGATCTGGTCTGGCGGTATTCCGGTGTATAATCGGATACCCTCCAGCTATTTAATTGTTTGGCTTCGCTGCTGACACCAACGGTCACATCACCGGAGCGGTTAGAGATAAATGTAGCAGTTACCTCATCCGTACAGCCTAAAAATAGCTGAGTGTCGCAGTTCCCGATGATTTCCTGCCATTGGTTTAAGGGATACCGGTTCTGCATCTGAGGCAGGTTTTGGAAAATGCAGGAAATACTGAGGTTTCGACTTCGGATCACGGAAATCTTTTTGTTGAGCGATAGGATTGCTCCCGTATTCGCCAGCTCATCAGCCAGGATATGTACCGGAACCGGCAGTTTTCCATCTTCCCCATAGGTGTCTGCATAACGGACCAGTTTGATAAATACGAAGGTCATAAACAGGGAAGAAAGAAAATCAAAAGTGCTGTCTTGATCCGAAGTGATGCAGAAGTATGCACATTTTTCTTTTCCCGGCAGCGTCAGGTTGATCTCATCATAGGAAGTGATCTGGCGGATCAGCTTGTTCTGGAATACCTGAAGTCTGGAACCGAGTCCGATGATGACGCCGGAACGTACCGTGTCACTTGCCTGCTTATAGATGCAGTAGGGGACTTTTGCCGGATGGGAGACCGGAAGCAGGTCAAAGAGGCTGTTCAGTTCTTTTTCCGAACTCATGGTCAGGAGTTTGTATACCTGTCCGATATTCTTTGCCTCCGGTGGGAATCCCTGATCCACATAGAGAATCAGAGCTTTTAATAAGTTCATCTCGGCATTGTCCCAGAAGTGATCGCCTTTGGCAGAACCGGTATTCTGGATGATGACATCAGCAAATACCTGTGCCATGGTTTCCTGTCCGCCAATTTCACCCAGACAATTCCAACTATCCGAGTTTTCCGGGTTTACAAGATTAAAGGATTTCACGATATATCCGGCATTCTCAAGGTAAGTGGCTGTACTTTCGTACAATTCCGATTTTGGATCGGTGATGATGAGGCTTTCCCCGCGGGCAACACACTGGAAGATCATGTTGCGTGCAAAGGCCCGGCTTTTCATGGAACCGCTGGCACCGTAAACGGCAATATTCCGGTTCATGCGGGTATCCTTCGGGAGACAAACGGCTTTTCCGTTCAGTTTTCCAAGAATGGTTCCCTTGTGTTTCTTGACATCATTCGTAAGCTCCAGTACCTGATGCATTTCCTCCAAAGTCATAAAACCGGAAGTCCCATAGGTTCCCTTTGTGGAATAATTCAGGTTCCGGCCCCGGTCTGTTATTTCCCCGTTTCGGTCAAATCCCATACGCATGAGAAGGAAGGTCAGGAGTCCAAAAGCTGCCAGACATAGAAAAATCCCATACAGATTGTACGGGAAAGCAGTCAGGGCATCCAGACAGGCGAGCGGGTGCGGGGAGGGGATCTGCGGGGCAGTTCCGTTTCCGGCAAAATTGCCGGCAGATTCCCAGGTCTGATAGTTGCGGATAAATTGAGCAACATAGCCTCCTGCATAGAGGGTGCAGAAGGTGATCGGAAGCATATAAATGAGCTTCCACCATTTACGGTTCATGTAAAAACCCCCTTTTGAATTTGCAAAGGTCAATACTGGAGAAATGGATTGTGGCAGTTAAGTATTTTTTCAGGACCGGAATCTGAAAATCGAAACAGATCAGGTTCCCGGATCTGCCGTATACATTTAAGCCGGTATTGAACCGGTTGATTCGCTGCATGTCAAAATCATAAGCAAGAAGGATGGGGTTCCCGGAAGCATCCGTGGCATCATGTTCCAGTGGAATTGAATCGCTGCGGCAGCCCAGATCGGACAGCAGGAGGTTGTCCAGCTTTTCCATGATCTCAGGGTGAACCAGCAGTTTTAAAAGCACTTCCCCTTCCGGAGTATTGGGAAGGTAATGGAAATGCTCGAAGGAGGTGTCCAGCATAAACAGGCTCTTTTTGTAGCCTCCGGTACTGGTAAACAGCCGGAAAGCCATTTCCATGTCGGTTCCGGTCATGATTGCCCGGATCTGTGGATGTCCGTTGTAAGGGTAGCCTTGCAGGTAATGCTGCAGGAAGGCGTTTAAGCGGACTTCCGTTCGATATTCCCATTTCAGGACTCCGTTTCCCGTGTTATAAAGGATATAGACACATTGCGGTGCCATCAGGATGCCCATGCTGCGGGAGTTCCTAATCTTCGTGGTCTCCGGGCCCAATTCCTTAATTTCTCTGGAAGCGTAAAAAAGAGGAAGGCTTCGCATACCGATGGAACCAGCTTCGCGGTGATTACAGAAGATGTCAGGTTTTACATCCGGATAAAAGGGAATCCCGGCATGAAGGAGTGTCAGATACGTTTCGGCTTTCTGATGTAAGCGGATACGTCGGGATACTTCACTTCGGATGAGGTTCGTCTCGGTATTGCCGGTCAGATAGCACTGGAAGCGTAGCGGCGAGACAGATAACAGCATCTCTTTCGCAGCTTTTGTAAGACGGTAGCCTCTGAGAGCATCCCGGTAGTGGGTACGGATGAGGTGTTCCGCCTTCAAATCCGTAATGAGTTTTTCCGCATAGGAGGCACTTGGGATGAGTCTGTTTAGCTGGTCTGCGGGAAATTCCCCGCACATCCCTATCATTTCCAGTAAGCGGTATTTCGTAGTGTCAGGTCTTATCAAATAAGCATCACCTCAATTCAGTTCTTACCCATGCAAGCCTATACTTGGGTAAATCTCCGGTGGTTTGGAGATAAAAAAAGCAAGAAAACAAAGTTCCCTGCGGTGGTTCTTACCGATGTCGGATTTCTGCCTGAGAAGTCAGGAGATTTTCCGACATGCTTTCGTGATGATTTTTCTGGTTCTGCAGCCATTTCGGAAAGTCAGCTTTTTCCATAACCGATACCAGTGTACAGTCCTTTAAGCCAAGCTGTGTCGTGTAGTAGGAATCACAGAAAAAGCCGCTGTCATCTGTCAGAACATAAGTACAAAGTGTATCCAGAATCTGTTTAAACTCCAGATTGTCATAATCCCGGATACGTCTTTGAGGAAGTTCCCTGTCATATATTTGACTGAAACATATCACGCAGTCACGATAGAGGGGCAGGGCATTTTGTTTTACATACTCCCGAAGCATATAATTAAGCGGTTCATGGAGAAATGCAGTGTTTGTGTGGACTCTTCGTTTCGGAAGCAGTCCGGGAAGCGTAATGGTGAGAATCCCCTGCTGTTCTGCAATCCGCATTCCCTGTGCATCTGCCGCTTTGGGAAGATAAGCTGCTTGATTTGGGGAGAGAGCCGGACAGACAAGGTTACGCATCTGGCAGGCAATCCGCTCCGCCCGAAGAGCAGCACTGACGCTCAGTTCCTCAAAATTTTTATCATAATTCTGGATATCAGTGACCTTCAGAGCGTAAACGGTATTCGTCAGTTTTTGCAGCTCCCCTTCCAGTTTTTCAAGCCGCTGGTAAATGGTTGGTGTATTTTGCGTCATAATAACCTACTTTCTCATGTAGTAACTGACAGCACCGGATTCATTTACAAGGCAGTAAGCGGCTACATCATCAATGGTGATTTTGGCAGCCTGGCTTTCGGATTCTAAGACAATCAGGCGTTTGGAACCATGTGATGGGATACTTTCCATCACATGATTGATCAGAGCCTCCTGTTCTTCACCGATATAGATGATTTCGTATTGTTCATCTTGCGAAAAGAAATTGAGCTTGATTGGAAATTCGCCACTGGTGTGGTATACAACACCTTTCTTAAAATCCAGCAGTACCCAGAAGCATGTAATTATAGCATAGTCAGGATTCTCAGCAGACTGCTGGCTGTCACAAAGAAGGTCATGCTCTTTATCGTAAATGATGCGCCCTTGTTTGATGAGGCTGGTAATCAATGACTTGATAGACTGCTCATGTCGGGAGAAAAGTTGTAAAACCTGGTCATACCTCAGAGTATGGTAAGTGGTAATGAACCGTAAGAGCTTGGCTCCCTCTCCTTGATAGATTTCGTTCCTTGTTTTCATGATTGACTCCCTTCTATATATAATAGGAAACTTTATACATATGGCTGTACGTACAGGATACGTTTGGTATTGTAAGTATAGTGTACGTACAAAGTACATAGAACCTGCTGTCAGCGATTGAATTTACAGGTACAAAAAAAGCACCATCTATGGGTGCTGGAAATAAGGAAAACTATAAGCAATACCTATTGTAGCATGGGTAATTTTACGCTTCAATCGCAGAAGCAGGTCATTTCTGTGCCATTTTCACTGGTTGGCATAAAAAAAGCAGGAAACCATTTTGATTCCCTGCATGGTGTATTGTTGTGCTTTTGTGTAGTTCTAATGATTACTTGTCTTTATAAAATGCTTCGAAAGCTTGTGCGAAGAATTCGGCTGTACCATTGCCGTATTTTTCATCTATCATAGGTTTGATTTTTTCATTACGGTAATATTGAGCCTGTGCAACCATCAGACCGTGTTCTTTCTTTATCTGTGAAAGTTGTTTCATAAGAAAACCGTATTCGGAAACAAGTTCTCTTACTTCAGAAGAATCTGGTGAACATACTTTTTTAGCTGCTAATTTGTATAAAAGATTGTCAAATTGTTGGTTGTAACTTTCTGCAGCCTCTTTGCTAATAGGATTGTTGGCAACAGACAGGAATTGCTCTTTTCCTCCATACCACTCAACAACTTTAGCATAGCCTTTCTGCATTTCTTCTGATGAAACTGTCTTAATATAATGCTTTTTCCATTCTTCAATGCTTCCAAACTCTTTTACAGCAAGTTCTTTCATATTGTCAGGCATATGTTCAAACATAGTTTGGAACATTTCTTCAACTTCCGTTTTACTAAAAATCGCAAAATCCATTTTATTCTCTCCTTTCAGGATATCATCAATGCTGGCAATCAGATGTTCCATACGTTCTTTCTTTGCTACCAACATTTTTCTCTGCATTTGCAAGATCTGGTTCCTTTCAAGAGCAGGATTCTCCAGAACAGCTTTGATTTCTTTCAAAGGAATGTCAAACTCACGGAAAAACAGAATCTGCTGTAATATTTCCAATGCCCTATCGTCATAAAGCCGGTATCCCGCATCACTTTTTTGTGTTGGTTTTAAAAGCCCGATTTCATCGTAATAGTGAAGCGTGCGAACGCTGATACCTGTAAGTTCTGATATTTCTTTGACTGTCCTCATAGTTGCTGACCTCCTGTTCCTGATAAGATAACTGTACGCTATGACGTTCCGTGAGAGTCAATATATATTTTGCATTTTTTAGTATAACATTTTTATGATATTACGAAAAGCCGAGGAGATAGGCGATATGTATTACTCTGGAAAGAACTTGTTGAGCGTATCCAATGTCTCTTTTGCAGTAAATCCCCAAAGGATGGTACTGAGTGCTTCAATCGCAGCCCTGCGTTTCCGGTAATAGGTGCGGTAGGAAATATTGGTGATGTGGTGAGCCAGCTTATCCAATATCTCATCTGTATTTTTCATTTCCTGTGGAGAGAGAAAAGCGTAGTAGAGAATCCAGTAATACTGTTCCCCATGCTTGTGATTGTTCCGGAGGAGATCGATGGATGATTCCAAAAGCTTCAGCATCTGGTTGCTTCTGGCAATACTTTTTGCCCGTTGTTCGATGTCGCTTCCGGTAAGATCAGCCCCGGCAGCATAGATGGAGTCCAGAAATTTGTCGATGTCATTGTCGTATTGGAGCTTAAACTGGTGCTCCATCTGGTGTACGACTACCTTCAGGCTGTAGGTTGCATCCCGGTATCTGCGTAAAAACTGATAGGTGTCGTGAAAACGTGGATCTTCTTCGGGTGAAGGAAATCCCTGTGTATTGCGGTTTGCCATGTCTATTCCCCCCCTTTCAGTGCAGAAGGCTCTGCCACGGCAGGCATCTTTTGGGCAGACTCATCCCCCGGACTTACGGACAACTCAAACCGATAAGCGGCATTTCCGTAGGGACAGATAATATTTAGAGTAAATGTATTAAATATATCTTTGCAGGCTGATAATGGAGATAATATATAGCGGGTTTTGGAGCAGTGGCAACATGGAATCCCTTGTGAATCCAATAGTTCTGCGACTTTTTGCACGATAAATTTCATGTGTGAATCTGGAACGCAGGAATCATTTTTTGTAACGGTGATTTGTGAGTCTGTGACAGTTTCTGAAACGCTAACAGAAGCAGAATCCTCAATAGTGATTTCTTCAGGTACATGGATTGGTAATTGCATCTTCATAGCGATCTCCTCCTTGTCAATCATAACGTCGCTGATATTAAACATCACGGACAGGTAATTGTTGAGATAAATTACGCTTCCGTGTTTTCCTGTAAATGAGATAAGTGTAATGTATTCTTTTTCCTCCAGTTTCTTCAAGAGTCGTGATACCGATGCCTTTGACAGACTCCACCTTTCACCCAGTTCATTAAAGCTGGTAAGGGGATTTCCGGTATTATCCCGGTAATAGACAATGGGACCGGAATCAGATCCCTGGACAGAGGAATCGTTGTAAACTCCATGAATCCACAGATCCAGAAGAACATCCATTTCCGAGCATTTTCCAATGCCAATTAGTTCGTGAACTTTGGCAATCGGGAAAAAGAAAAACCCTGTATCTTTTTTACAGGGATAGTTGTATTCCAATACAGTATTGTCTTTGGGCCAGTCTGATATTTTGAATTTGACCAGGCGGTTTTTGCCGAGAAGAGAGTAGGTAATGTAATTCTGCTCTTCAAAAAATCGAAGGATGGACAACACTTGATGTTGGAAACGGCAGCGAAACCATTCCTGAAGATCTGTGACTGTGCAGATCCACTCTCCCGGACCAATGGTATAGGTAATGTGTTCCATCCTGCGGTAGGATGTGCGGTAATTTGCATAGGAGCATAATACCAGATAATAAAAAAGAAAAGAGCCCCCGGTAGTTCGGATGCTCTTGGTAGTGATTAAAGTTTGTATGAAGTCACGGTAAATGCGACAGCGTGGAAAATCCACGATTTGTTTGAGTTCTAATTTGTAATTCATGGTGATCTTCCTTTCAAAGTATATTTAATTGTAATCGGACTTTTCATAGTGTTGGTATCAAGAAGAAGCCGATGGAAGTATAGCAAGTAGTCGTTTCACTCATTGCATTTTTATTGCATTTTTAAAATTTAGATTATGTGGCTATGTTGCTCTTAACTGGTTAAAAAGCCTTTAAAATCGTCTATATGCGTTAATACTCCGTACTGTCTGTCTGGAGTTTGAATAAATCGAGTTGCTTAAAAAAGCCAGTGTTTATGCGGGTTTCAGCGATTTCGATTAGTCTTTTGATAACAAATTGATAACAGTCATAGCAAGTGCCATTATTCTTGTTATCCAGTGGTTTATGGGTAACGGAACAATTAACAGGTGGCTTGCAGACTAAAGTTCGGAGCTTGGCTCTGAACAAATTCCATATTATAAACTAAGCCCTTAGCTGTGGTTAATAACCATAGTTAAGGGCTTTTTTGTCGTTGCCAAAGCATCTGTAGGGAGCTGCCAGTGGCAGGTCCTGTAGGTGCTTATTTATCTTTCAAGTGGTCTTTGAATGCTTCCACGAGAGCGTCACTTAATTCCTGTGATGGAACTTTTGCCCAACGCTGTGTGGTGTCGAACTCTGGATAATGGTAACGCCAGTTATCGTATTCTTCTCTGTTGATTTCTTCGGAAGATAGCTTGTCTGCCTGTTCTTTCCAAGCATACAGCATTTTGAGGAGTTCATATGCTTCTCTGCCTTTGTCCTTGTTGACCTTTAAGCATACCTCTCCGTCTGCTTCACTGACAGTAAGACCGTAAATATCTTCAAGGGTAAACAGAGTGTGCATAAGACCGATATAGCTGTCTATGTCAGGAACATCAAGAGCCTGTGGAGAAACATCAAGCACCTGTGCCAATGCATTTGTAAGGTCTGCTTTCGGTTTGCGTGTACCAGTTTCGTACTGTGCCAAACGCACATCAGCACTCTTTTCTGGAAAACCGATTGCTGTACCGAGATACTTTTGTGTCATACCACGCATTAGTCTGAAAAAATGTATTCTTTCGCTGATAGCCATAATGATACGCTCCTTTTATATTTAGTGAAATTAGGCGTTTGCGAAACGCCAAAAGCCGCATAAATACGGCATTTTTTTGTTGTTA
>NZ_JAJDMJ010000109.1:0-2002 GCF_020593585.1 Blautia sp. DFI.6.71 | reverse complement strand
ACCAAAATAAAACAGCTTGGAGACCGGATTTTCGAGAAGATTCTCAGTGAAAAGAATATTGATGCGTTTAATGGAGCCCAGGGGCGTATTCTTTATGTGCTGTGGCAGAAGGATGGTATTTCAATCAGGTCACTCTCGACTAAATGCGGATTAGCGATAACATCTCTTACTACGATGCTGGAAAGAATGGAAAATCAAGGGCTGATAAGCCGTGTTCAGTCTGAAACGGACAAAAGGAAAACACTCCTGTTTCTGACTGAGAAAGCACATGCCTTAAAGGGCGAGTACGATGCTGTATCTGATGAGATGGGCAGTATTTACTACAAAGGTTTTTCAGAGGAAGAAATTACCCGGTTTGAGGAATGCCTCGACCGCATCAGAAAGAATCTTGAGGAGTGGCAGAAGTCATGAGTATTTGTATCAAAGATCAGATTCAGAACATGAATATCGTCATTGGCTGCACAGTGGGGTGTACATATTGCTATGCCCGCAACAACGTGAAACGCTGGCATATGATTGATGACTTCGCTGACCCTGAATTCTTTCCGGGTAAGCTCAAGATGATGGAAAAGAAACGTCCGCAGAACTTTCTTCTTACCGGCATGAGCGATCTCTCTGGATGGAAGCCGGAATGGAGAGACGAGGTATTTGCAAAGATCCGTGAAAATCCACAGCATCAGTTCCTGTTCCTTACCAAGCGACCTGATTTGCTGGATTTTGATACCGATCTGGAAAACGCATGGTTTGGCGTTACGGTGACGAGGAAAGCAGAACTGTGGCGTATCGACGCCCTTCGGAAAAACGTCAGAGCAAAACATTACCATGTTACCTTTGAGCCGTTATTCGACGATCCCGGCACAGTTGACCTTTCCGGAATCAATTGGATCGTTGTGGGTACCATGACCGGAGCTCAGAGCAGGAAGATTCATACGGAGCCGGAATGGGCATGGTCTCTGATAGACCAGGCACATAAGCTCGGCATTCCGGTGTTTATGAAAGAAGACCTTGTCCCTATCATAGGGGATGAAAATATGATTCAGGAAATGCCGGAAGAATTTAATAAAGTGTTAGAGGTACAGAAATCATGGAAGAAGTAATAAATGGAATCCTCATTCGTGAGGTGGAAACAAAGAACATCATGACTAAGTCCAGTCTGCCGGTAGGCGGTTACTCGGTCAATCCCTATGTGGGTTGTACACATGCCTGCAAGTATTGCTATGCTTCTTTTATGAAGCGCTTTACCGGGCACAAGGAGGAATGGGGCACTTTCCTTGATGTGAAACATTGGCCGGAAATTAAAAATCCGAAGAAATATGCCGGACAGCGGGTGGTCATCGGTTCTGTGACAGATGGCTACAATCCACAGGAGGAGGAATTCGGGAATACCAGAAAACTTCTGGAGCAGCTGATCGGCAGTGACGCAGATATTCTGATCTGCACAAAGTCGGATCTTGTGGTACGGGATATTGATCTGCTGAAGAAGCTTGGACGTGTAACCGTTTCATGGTCGATCAACACACTAGATGAAAATTTCAAGAACGATATGGACTCTGCTTCGAGCATTGAGCGCCGTATCGCTGCTATGAAGCAGGTATATGAAGCAGGTATCCGTACAGTCTGTTTCGTATCCCCGGTATTCCCCGGTATCACGGATTTTGAAGCAATCTTTGAGCGGGTAAAGGATCAGTGCGATCTGTTCTGGCTCGAAAATCTCAATCTTCGAGGCGGTTTCAAAAAGACAATTATGGATTATATCGCCGGAAAATATCCTGATCTTGTACCACTTTACGACGAGATCTATAACAAGCATAACCGCAGCTACTTTGAAGCACTTGAAGTAAAAGCTGAGAAAATGGCTAAGAAGTATGATTGTGCCTTTGTGGATAATGAAATGCCTTATGGCAGAGTCCCGCAGGGGCATCCGGTGATCGTAGATTATTTCTATCATGAGGAAATCCGTGGGACAGAGAATACCGGAAAAAGAAATCGCTAACTTCCAGTT
>NZ_JAJDMJ010000108.1:0-2182 GCF_020593585.1 Blautia sp. DFI.6.71 | reverse complement strand
TAGCAAATTTTTTCAGTACTGTAAAGTATTGTTACTAACCGGATACAGCACTAGAGGAAAAAAAGAAATCCCCGGATAAAATAAGCGTGGCATGACGGAAAGGATGGATGCCCTTGAGACTACAGGCGACAGAAGATGATGTATATCATTTGATGGACCTTAAAGAACAGTATTTTATTATGACAGCAATATGCAGTGTGGCAGAGGGAATCAGCGCATACTTTTTCATATACCAGAAAAGATGCTGGGATCTTGTATATTTGTGTACTGCACTGGCGCTTGCGATAATCCTGCTTCTTCGTCAGGCTATAAAAATCAGCCGGTCAGTCATGGCTCCCATGGCCTTTTCACGGACAGAACGCATGAAGCATTTTATGGAAGCCCTTTCCATGGGAAAAGAACTGAAGTTTTCACTGAGGGCTTTTAAAAAGCCGTTGCTTACAGAAGAGGAATACCAGCTACTTTCCTATCTTCAAAGAGAAGGGGATGTTTCCTATCATCTGAAATGCTTAAAAGAAAAGGCAAAAAGCAGGGAGTCCCATTTGGAAGATTCCCTCCAGGAGCAGATACAACGGGAATTTATAATCCGCCAGCTTGCGTTATTCATGATCTCCCTCGGTAAAGAAGCATATATTCCATCGAACTTTTATAAATGTGAAAAGAGACTGGTGCATATCTTGTCAGATGATGAAATATCAGCATTCTTTCATGAGATCGACAGTTATTCCCCAGAGATAAAAGCGGTCTCGTTTTTACGTCTGTCTACAGAGTATAAAGTGATCTTCAGATTGATCTATTGCTGTGGCCTGCGTATTTCGGAAGCGAGAAAACTTAAATGGAGTGATGCGGATCTTGGAGCGGGAATATTGACGATCATGCATTCAAAAGGTCATAAAGACAGACTGGTATATATGTCAGATGATCTTACGGTGTTAATAAAAGAATATAAAACAGTACTGAATGATTATTATGGGTGTATATCAGAATGGGTCTTTCCCGCAAGAGAACAGGGCAGATGCCTGTGTTCTGTCACTATAAACGCAGCATTTCGAAGGGCGTGGAATGCAACACCATATGCAGACGGCTGTGACAAAACGCCTACTGTTCACTGTCTCAGACATAGTTTTGTAGTAAAAAGAATGAATCTCTGGATGGAAGAAGGTGTCTCACTTAGAGAAATGCTTCCATTTCTGAGCCGATATCTGGGACATCAGAGTACAGATGATACTTTTTATTATTACCATCAGATCAGCGAAGCTTTCCAGATTATCAGAGACAGGGACAAGACTTCAGGTTTCGTTATCCCGGAGGTGACTGGCCATGAGTGGAAAAAAAGCGAAAAAAATACTGTTTTTCTCAAAAACACTGGATTTCCTTGAGCATTACCTGCCTGAACAGTCATTGAAAAGCCGGAATACAATAGAAACCTACCGCGATGCTTTGACCGTGTTTAGAAGATATGTAACCGACACTATGAATTTATCACTTCGTACCTTTGGTTTTGAGGAGTGTACACATGAGTTTCTGTTATTATACATTGAGTTCCTGCATAAAAACGGTAACAGCGAAACCACTTGTAATAACAGGCTTGCCGCGATCAGGGCTTATCTTTGGTACGCTGCTGATTGTGACATATCATTACAGTCAGCAGCTCTTACTGCTTCCCAGGTGCCTTTTCTTAAAGTACCAAAGCTGACACGCGAAGTCATCCCTGATGATGCCCTTAAGGCACTGCTCTCTGCTCCACCGGATACTAAGATAGGCCGAAGGGACAAGCTGATCCTGATATTGCTTTATGACTCTGCTGTCAGGGTTTCGGAATTATTATCTATGAATGTATCTTCTGTAAATCTGGAAGTCAGCATACCGTATCTGCGGTTTAAGATAAATAATGTTATCTTCATCTTTTTTTTACAGGGAAAGTTAGCATACATCCTTATATTTAGAAAAGATGAGGATAAAAATACTATGAGGATAAGCCACAGACGATATAGATTGCGTCAACACTTGAGATATCTGCTAGCATAATGACTCCTTTAGCGTATCCATAAGTACCTTCAGAAGTACTGGTTTGATCTCATTACTCATGCGGATAAGTAATCCGTCTGCTTCGATTTCAATCGTATGTGAATTGTCAACGAATCATGAAAGCTTATCTCAGCCTATAATGAAAATAGGATAC
>NZ_JAJDMJ010000107.1:0-2303 GCF_020593585.1 Blautia sp. DFI.6.71 | reverse complement strand
AGCAGGAAGCCCCCACTTCAAAATCTGTAAGATTTAAGTGGCGGGAGCATGTCACTGAGAGAGTTTTAAATGAGGCGGGAAATCCAGGAGTTCCGCTTGCGGAGAGACTGACATTTGCCGCTATTTATCAGTCAAATCTGGATGAATTTTACAGAGTCAGAGTCGGAACTCTGATGGATCAGATGGAAGCATCTGAAGTAATACGTGAGAACAAAACCAATATGACCAGTGAAGAACAGGTAACTGCAATCCTTCAGGCCACCAGAAATCTGGATCAGAAAAAGGCAGCTATCTATGAACAGCTGATGGGAGAACTGGAGCCTTACGGAGTGCGTCTGATCAATTTTAACAGATTATCTGCAGAGGAAGGCAAGCTTCTGGAAACATATTTTGATCAGGAGATCGCACCGTATCTGTCTGCAAATATTGTGAGCAAACAGCAGCCATTTCCATTCCTGAAAAATAAAAATATTTATGCAGTGGCATTACTGATGAGCAAGGGTGGAAAAACAAAAACAGCTATTATCCCATGCAGTAATACTGTATTCAGACGTTTGATCGATATTCCAACAAGAAAAGGAACCTTCATGCTTTCAGAGGAGCTGATCCTTCATTTTCTTCCCAAAATGTTTAAGAATTATGAGATCAGGGAGAAAGCGCTGCTCCGTATTACCAGAAATGCAGATATTGATACAGAAACCATTTATGATGAGGATCTGGATTACAGGGATGCAATGGAGAATCTGATCAAGCAGAGAAGACGAATGAATCCTGTAAGAATGGAGTTATCCAGAGAATTAAATAAAATGATGATAAGTTCACTCTGTAAGGAGCTTCATGTGGACAAAGAACATGTATTTCTGACCAGAGTTCCGCTTGATATGTCCTTTGTATTCGGACTTCAGGGATATCTGAGAAATACTGCCCAGGACAAACTTTTCTATCAGAGAAGAGCTCCCAGAATGACACCGGAGCTGGATGACAAGAGTGCTCTGATTCCACAGATCATGAAGAAAGATGTACTGTTATCCTATCCGTTTGAAAATATCAGATCTTTCATTAATCTTCTGAATGAGGCTGCAAAGGATGATTCTGTTGTATCCATCAAGATGACATTATATCGTCTTGCGGACAAGAGCCAGATTGTAGATGCTCTGGTGGATGCAGCAGAAAATGGAAAAGAAGTTGTTGTACTTGTAGAACTGAGAGCCAGATTTGATGAGGAAAGCAATATTGAATATTCCAGAAAACTGGAAGAAGCTGGATGCAGAGTGATCTATGGACTGAATGGATATAAAGTACATTCCAAGTTGTGCCTGATCTCCAGAAAAACAGATAAGGGTGTGTCCTATATCACACAGATCGGTACAGGTAATTATAATGAAAAAACATCTGCACTTTATACAGACCTGTCGCTGATCACAGCAAACCAGGAAATCGGAAAAGAAGCAGCAGAAGTGTTTGCAGCTCTTCTGAAAGGGGAAGTTGTTGAGAAATCCAATCTTCTTCTGGTTGCACCGAAATGTCTGCAGAACAGAGTTCTGGATATGATACAGGAAGAAATCGACCAGGTGAAACAGGGAAATGAAGGATATATTGGAATCAAGATCAATTCCCTGACAGATAAGGTGATCATCAATAAACTGGTGGAAGCATCTCAGGCAGGAGTAAAGATAGAGATGGTCGTCAGAGGTATCTGCTGTCTGATTCCGGAGATTAAGGGATATACAGAGAATATCAAGGTTGTAAGTATTGTAGGTCGTTATCTGGAGCATTCCAGAATCTACCGTTTTGGTACAAAAGAAAGAGAAAAAATATATATTGCATCTGCTGACTTTATGACAAGAAATACAGTCCGTCGTGTGGAGGTGGCTGCTCCGGTTCTTAATGAGAAATTAAAAGAACGTCTGGACTGGATGTTCGAGACAATGATGAATGATGATGAAAAAGGAAAGAGACTGACAGAAACCGGAAATTATGCAGACAGAAGCCTGAATGATGTCAAACTCAATTCACAGGAAATCTTTTATGCCATGGCATACAGCAATGCGGAGAAGACCCAGAAAAAAAGAGAAGATTGAAAAGTAGAAGATTAAGAAGAAATATTTGTTGACAATATTGTAGATTGCCTGAAAAAGATACTATGTGGATCAGTATAATAGATTCATATAGTATCTTTTTGATTACTTCTATGATTACTTTTGATCATCCGAGATAAAACGAAAACGCCCGAAACCCAGTAAATACACAATGTCATTAACTTAAAAGCAGAAGATATTTATTCCTAAAAGGATTAGATATCT
>NZ_JAJDMJ010000106.1:0-2317 GCF_020593585.1 Blautia sp. DFI.6.71 | reverse complement strand
TCTCTATCTGGGTTATCTGTTCTTTATTTGGATAGATCCTTATTTTTACTGCCCGGTTTATCTTTCTCACCCTGACTCTCTATATACTGATGGATTGTTTCAACAGGTGCTATATTTCAAAGATTTCTTTTGTTCTCTCTGACATCTTATCGTCCAGCATCTTTCTGCTATATTTCATAACCAGAATCAAATAAAAACACTGAATGAGAATTATTATCTAAACTCATTATGTACACTCACTCCTCGACCGCCCAAAACCCAAGAGCATATTGTTCTTTTTTCTATTATAATATATTTCTTGTATCAGAACAAGTGTTTTTGTGATTTTTTATGAATTTTTATGCATTTGAGCAGATATGCTCGAATGTGCAATTCATCCCATCACCTATAGGACGCCACTGAAAAAGTGGTAAGTTTAGTATCACAGGGTGTCAAATATGTGCAAAAATGTTCCTTGATAATTAAATATTGCTAAAATAGTGTTTTGAGGGATGCAAAATCTACCCTTTTGAGAGATGAATTTTCCTATTTTTCCTCATTTGGGCAGACTTCTCCCTTTAGTTTTAAAATTCGTTTTAAATTGACTGCAAATATTGATACTGCTCCTTGAAGTTGCATGTTTGATAGTCCAGCAGCATCACAACGACTATATCCGTGTATATTTTTTAATTCACTATTTTTTGCCTCTATCATATAGCGGGTTTTGAAACGTTCCTTGAAATATTGTGTTTTTTGAAACGCTTCTTGATTTTTATGATAATCTGATTTAATAGTGATACTATACGTTTTGGTTTTTGCATTTTCTTTATAGCAGCCATTACGATAAGGACAGACATGGCATTTATTAATATCGAAAAAATATTTGATACGTGTATTCTTTTTCTGATTACTACGTTTGTCAATTCGATATTTTATAGCCAAATGCCCCGCTGGGCACTGCATGGTATCCGCATCTTTATTAAAGATAAAGCCATCCTCTGAACGAGTCCCTTTTATGATGCTCGGGTTAAGCTTTGAAATTAATTTATAGTCATTGCTTTGTGCATCTTTTAAATTTTCCAGTGTGGAATATGCGGTATCTGCTATTACTTCATTAACGGTTGCACCTGCTGCTTTACTTTTTTGAACCAGTACTGGAAGTTCCTGACCATCAAATGCTTCGCCGGATGTGATTGTTGCTGCTGTGATAATCCGTTCATCTGTCATGGCCAAATGAGTTTTGTATCCGTAAAAAGAAGAATTGACCGTTTTATGGCCAATCCGGGCATCCGGGTCAATGGATTGATCATAACAATCAATCTGATTATCCAAAATTTCGGATAACATAGAAGATTCTTCTTTAATCGTTGGCAGTTCTGAATACGGACTTTCCTGAACTGTGTTTAATAATTCATGACAGTATTCATTATACTCATCTAAAGAAGCTCGTTTTTCAGGTTCATCTGGCAGATAAATGTCTTTATCAGAATCTTTTAAAGCTGCTTTTAAAGCTGCTTTTAAAGAAGTAGAGGCTTTTTTCAACATTTCTCTCTGAGTAGTTTTATGATAACGGGCTTCTGTATGAGTTGAGTCAACAATTATAGTATTGCTTTTTAAAACACCTTGATTTATGGCAAGTTCTACACTTTTATTTATGAGCAGATCAAGTATATTTTCATCTTTTAAACGCTGCTTTCTGAATTTGGTTAAAAGACTAGGATGGATAACCTCTTCTTCTGGCGTTAATTCCAGAAAATATTTAAAAGACATATCATATCGTGATCTTTCAACAACACCATTATCAGAAAGGTTATAAAGATATTTTAAAAGCAGATATTTAAATAGCAATATAGGGGTTTTTTGCATTACGTCCATTATCAAGGCAATATTTATTTTTTAATTCATCATATATAAAAGAAAAATCGACCAATTCCCTGATTTTTCTTAGAATATGATCTTTTGGAACAATCATGTCATATAAATCTGAATAATAACTAAGGCTAAGTTTAAGTTGGGATGATAACATTTCAACCTCCGACAATTATGATACCTTAATTATATCAGATATATGATTTTACGACCACTTTTTCAGTGGCGTCCCTATAGAGGTGAGGGAATTCTTGCTACGATTGTTAAATAATTGCAAAAAAGGTTTCAAATTATCAGAACTCTTGATGAGATAATGATAACATGAAACCTTTTTGCGTAAAGCGGTATGTTGGATTTGCTTCATGGGGACCGCTTCATATTTTATTTTTATGCACATCATTCTTTATGGGGTCTGACCCCAATGTGGTCAACTTAAGCCCAGAACATTGATATTTCAATATTTCTGGGC
>NZ_JAJDMJ010000105.1:0-2463 GCF_020593585.1 Blautia sp. DFI.6.71 | reverse complement strand
GCAGGAAGAATGAATCTCAAGGAAATGTCAACATGTATGTAGTTTTGAAGGTACAGTAAAAACCAGCTATCATCTAGCTGGTTTTTTTGTGTGCAAAAATCTATAGAAAGGAATGTCTGAAACTTCTGACCATTTACATAGAAAATTATAGAAAGTGGGATTAAAAATATATTGTCTTGCAGGAAAATGGGTTTTAAAATTATAAGCAAAATTTATAGAATCTATTAATCCTCTAAAATAATACATCTTAATCCAGCCCATCAGAGTGTGAAATCATGCTGAACTGTCTTAAATGCATTATTTACGAGGACTGCTATAATAGAAACATATATGGGAGGGTTTTTCATGAAGATTTATGTAAATGTAAATGCTGGTCATGATGGTAATGGTACAGAACAGATGCCGTTTCGTCATATTAATGATGCAGCAAAAATTGCACAGCCGGGGGATGAAGTTTGGGTAGCTCCTGGAGTTTATCAGGAATATGTAGATCCTGTTCATGCGGGTAGAGAGGATGCCAGAATTACTTACAGGAGTGTAGAGACTCTTGGGGCAGTTATTACCGGAGCAGAACGAATTCAGTCATGGGTTCCTTATAAGGAAAACGTATGGGTATGCCGTGTTGCGAACAGTCTTTTTGGCAACTATAATCCATATACAACTATGGTATATGGAGACTGGTATTTTGCTAAAGCTGACAAACATACAGGATGTGTATATCTTAATAACCGAGCACTTTATGAGGCTGGAAGTATAGAGGAATGTATTAAAGCCGAGGTTTATGAGTGTAGTTGGGTTCCGGAGGAATCTACTTATAAATGGTACACAGAACAGGATCAGGAAAAAGATGAGACAGTAATTTATGCGAATTTTCATGGAGCAGATCCAAATGAGGAAAATGTAGAAATTAATGTACGCCGTGAATGCTTTATGCCATCAAAAACAGGTGTTGGATATATCACAGTCAGTGGTTTCGTAGTTACAAAAGCAGCAACTACCTGGGCACCGCCTGCAGCTTATCAGGATGGCATGATCGGGCCTCACTGGAGTAAAGGATGGATCATTGAGGACTGCGAAATTTCTAACAGCAAATGTGCAGGAATTTCTCTTGGAAAATATTATGATCCGGAAAATGATCATTATTTTACTAATAAATATGTTAAGAGTCCAACTCAAATGGAAAGAGACGCGGTATGCCGTGGACAGTATCATGGCTGGCTTAAGGAAAAAGTAGGAAGTCATATTATCCGCCGAAACAATATCCACCACTGTGAGCAGGGTGGTATTATCGGGCGTATGGGTGGTGTATTCAGTATTATTGAGGATAATCATATTCACCATATCAACAATATGATGGAATTGGGCGGAGCAGAAATTGCCGGAATTAAAATGCATGCTGCAATTGATGTTATTATGAGAAGAAATCATATTCATCATTGTACTATGGGAATCTGGTGTGATTGGGAAGCTCAGGGTACACGACTTTCTCAGAACCTGCTCCATGACAATCAGCGTCCGGCATTTGCTAAACAGTTGAAAGGTGGTATGATGTGCCAGGATATTTTTGTTGAAGTAGGTCATGGTCCTACTCTTATTGATAACAATATCCTTTTATCAGATGCCAGCCTGCGTTTTGCTACTCAGGGTGTTGCTATGGTACATAATCTGATCTGCGGTGCTTTAACTTGTGTAGGCGAAGGAACCAGTTGGCGTTATACACCATATCATATGCCTCATCGTACAGAGGTTATGGGATTTATGACTATACTTCATGGAGATGATCGTTTCTATAATAATATTTTCGTCCAGAAATGGCCTTCAGAAGATTTTATTACAATGCATGATTCTGATGATGGATTTGATTCTGAAAACAGAAAAGTCGGAACCTGGATGTTTGATGAGTATCCAACGTATGATGAATGGATTTCACAGTTTGATTTTACAAAACCTGCAGACATGAAGAAACTGGAATCAGTTCATTTTGATCATTTACCGGTATGGAGTGAAGGAAATGTTTATCTTAATGGTGCAAAGGCATGGAAACATGAGAAAAATGGGTTCGTTTCTTCTGAGAATGTGAAGGTAGAATTAACAGAGAAAGACGGAAAATATTTCCTGGATACAAATATATATGAGATTCTTGAAGATTTCTCCGGACGTATGATCAATACAGAAGTTTTGGGAAAAGCTTTTGAGCCGGAAGAATTCTTCGAAAATCCGGATGGAACACCGATAACATTTGATACCGATTACTTTGGAGGACACAGAGGTGCCAAGGTAATTCCCGGACCTTTTGCAGAGAAGGAAGACGTTGGGAAAAACGTTAATATATGTACTGCATTTTAAACGAATTAAGTAAGTTATCGGATACAATTGTGAATCTACGCCTGAGTGAGCAGTAATATAATTGTTACTGTTCACACACCACTATTCCGCGAGGTGTTTTGGCATGAATATGCCAAA
>NZ_JAJDMJ010000104.1:0-2571 GCF_020593585.1 Blautia sp. DFI.6.71 | reverse complement strand
TGCAAATTACGCTCAAACGGAATGCCAGTTCCGCTACTGCGGAACGGCTATTCCATTTTTAACGGTACGAAGTACCGCTAGATGATATCATTCTGTTTCACGCATATTTATACCGTTCATTTCCAGACGATATGTATGATGTTTATCTGTGATTCGTGTAAGGCACGCATCAGCGTAGGTATTATCAGCAAACATATCAAACCATGTACTGACTGGAAACTGTGAGATGACTACAGTTGATTTTCTTCCATCCCTGGTGTCAAGGACTTCAAAAAGATCCCGGCATTTATCAAGATCGAGATCCATAAGGCCAAAATCATCGATCACAAGAAGATCCAGCTTGGTCAGCTTATTCAGGTAATCCAGATTTGTAGATTTGATACGTGCCTGTTCCATTTCGCTCATAAGAGTGTTCGCTTTTATATACTTTACACTCTTAGACTGCTTCATTGCAGTTACACAAAAAGCATTGATTAGATAAGTTTTTCCACTGGCAGAAGATCCTGTTACAATGAGATTCTTTCCTTCCTCTATCCAATGGCAGGTACTCAGTCGTTCTATTGTCTGGGTATCAAGCTGACGTTCTGGACGGTAAATAGTTTCGTCAAGATCCGCCGCCGGGTATCGCAGATGCGCTTCTTTCATCAGACGATTAAAACGTTTCTCTGCCCGCGCCTGCCACTCTGCATCAACCATTGCTGTTATGCGTTCCATAAAAGTGTTCAGATCTGCATTAGGATCTTTCAACTGTTCTTCCAGGATATGTGCCATTTCTGGAACACGGAAACTCTTCAGACGCATAATCAGAGCCTGTTCCTGAGGTGTTAATGTAATGTCATGGGATGAACTCATTTGTATGCCTCCTTTCCACGGATGTTTGTATGGGAAGGAAGTTTTCCGGTTCCGTTTATAGCACTGCTGGAATGATTATTCTGAACCATGCTAAGTACTTTCTTGAAATAAGAATACTTGCAGGCATTGGCTTCTACGCATTTCTCAGCAGCCTCCTGAACCAGCCTGTGAGGAACATCTTTACAGGAATGGAGTACACCGGCACAGCTGTTGTATGCCTGTTCCTCATGCTTGGAACTGCGGAGTATCCTGTCAATAAGAGTTACCATAGATTCTCCATAAACAGATGCCCATCGTCTGTAATAAGCTCCGTCATGTGCATTCACTTCTTTGTAATATAGGTGTTCTGGAGGCATATGACTGTCATCTGTAATGTAAAGAGGAAAATCACGGTAAGATCTTGGATGGTGGCAGATCAGCCGGTTATACTCATCACAGATCCGTATCTCTGTCATTGTAGCCTTAAGAATTGCAGGCTTCCCTTTATAGGTATACAATACAGAATAGTAGTGGGCATCATACTCAAGGTGGTAATTATCTGGAACTTTAAGAAAGTATTTATAATCACAAAGTGTATAACTTTCGCCTGGAAGCTGGTTCATACGCGGTTTGTCGTACTTTTCGAATCCATTCATGCGGGATTTCCGAATGTCAGATTTTTTCTGGAAAGGACGCTGGTTGATGTCCGCTACGATCTTTTTGACCGCAGCATTCAGAGCTTCCAGAGAGGTATAAGTATCTTTCTTTAATTCTTCTACCAGATGCGTCTCCAAGAAACGCACATGATTTTCAACTGTTGGTTTGCCTTTCGGTTTCCTTGGTGGTGGCGGCAGAATGATCGTATCATAAAAAGTTTCCAGATCTGAAAAAGCTGACTGCAGCACAAGTTCATCTTTACTATGCCTGGTAACAGCTGTTCTCAGATTGTCCGGGACAAGATATTTAGGAACTGCCCCATAATAAGACAGTGCATGTACTGTGCCGGTAATAAAATGTGGAAGTTTTTCATCCGGAAAGATCTCTGCATAAACAAGGCTGCTAAAACCAAGTGTAGTTGTAAAAATGTGAACTTTCCGAAGTTCGCCAGTTGTTGTATCCAATAGTAGTTCCGGCTGGTCGCCTACCCAGTCAATATACATCTTTTCACCAGGGATTCGTTCCACAGGCATAGATGTTTTTGAAGTACCATAAGTATCTACCATAAAATCACGATACAGCTTATAAAACTGAGCAAGCTGGTAACCGTTAGGATGCTCTTTTTTATAATCAATCCATAGAAAACTCAAGTCAGCATGTTTTCCCATTTGGATCATCTGCTCATGTATTTTTTCAAAATCAGGCAGTGGAATATCCTTATGTCGAAGGTTTTCTTTTGGATAGATGAGATCAACCACCTTTGAGGCTGGCATTTGTCGAAGATCATCCAATGATAAGCCTGAATCCTTGTAGCGGTTCATGATTAATGCAATCCCGCTCCGTCCGATCCGGTAACGTTTTTGTACAGAGTCATAACTGACTTTACTGAGCCGAAGTCCTATGACTCCAAGAATAGTATTGTAGTCGTGCATAATAGTTCCTCCTTTGCACTGTGATGAATAATAGTTACATCACAATAATAAAGGAAAAACGTACCGTTTTGAGCAGAAAACGCGTACCACTAAATCAGAATGAATGTACCGCCGATTTCGGAATAGGCGTACCGTTCGAGCAGAATTTGCA
>NZ_JAJDMJ010000103.1:0-2868 GCF_020593585.1 Blautia sp. DFI.6.71 | reverse complement strand
CTCGATTACTTCAGGATCAGAGAACTGAAGAAATCCCGATTGTATCAACAGACGCCAAAAGACGTGAGCAGTTATATAAAGAATACAATCTTTAAGAAAAATGGCAGGAGGAAAGGCAGATACCTTTCCTCCTGTTGTCGTCATATATATTTTATTTTTGATTTTTATTAGCAAATTACAAGTTGATTTTTCAGGTAGATTTCATTCAGAATCCTTTACGACACAGAAGCTATTTCTTTGTCTTGAATTTCTTCATTGTGGAGTATGGGCTGTAAACTCTGGATTTATCTTTGGAGGTTTGGTTCCATGCCCGTACGGTCACATACCAGGTACCTTTCTTTACGTTTGTAAAGGTTACAGTTACGGTATTTTTGCCTTCTGTACGTTTCAGATATTTCTTAACCGGGTATTTCTCACCTGCGGAGGTTTTGTATTTGTTTCCCAGCAGGATTTCATAACCTGTGGCATTTTTGCATTTTGTGTAAGTGACAGTCACAGTGTTTCCTTTTACAGTGATATTCCTGATCTTTGGCTGTTGTGGTGTGACAACAGTGATCTTGATCTTCTTGATCTTTGTCCAGGAACCATAGACTTTATTGCCCTGTACATCCAGAACCCAGCTTCGGGCTGCCACATACCAGGTACCTTTTGCCAGATATCTGAAAGATGCCTGTGGCTTGCCGGTTGAGGAAACTGTCTGGCTGAATTTGCCGGTCTGGAGCATATTTGATTTCTTGCTGATCACGAAGTCATAACCCTGAGCACCTGCACATCCTTTGGAAAGTTTGACAGTTAATTTATTTCTGTCAATGGAGTGGCTGGAAATCTTTGTGTTGGCAGGTCGCAGGTATGCACCGTTTTCATCTGTGATACTTCCGTCTGTGTGAATAACTCTGCCATTGAGGGATTCTGTACCAAATGCTATGAAATAATCCTGTCCTTTGGAAAGGGTAAAGTCAGCATATGGAATACTGCGCTCAAATGCACCGCCTACCGTTACGGTCTGGATGCACTGCAGAATCCCATTCTCAGCATCATACCAGAACAGATTTGCCATAAGTCCTGCACAGGAGGCATCTGCCTTTACGGAAAGCACAGCCGGAAAATCGAAAGCTCCGCTTCTTCCGAGATGGAAACCGAAATCATTCTGGTTTGTGGAAATCAGGCTGTATAATGCTGCCGGGATATATTCTGCTGTGTTTGTAACAGAAAGATCGGTATCTGCAGGTGTTTCTGCTGTAATGGAAGTACCGTTAATCTTCCAGATGAAACCATTCTCCATATCAAGATTCAGGGAAATATCTTTTCCTTTTATCCCGGATAAAACGGAAGCAGGAAGTGTCCTGGCACCATTCATGATAATGGAGATGGTATCTTTTTCTTTGGATGTCTTGATCAGATCATTAACAGTATCCCAGCTTTTCTTCTGGAAACTTCCCTCAATGTAAGGTTCCCCGTCACCAAGCTTTCCGAGATTTTTTGTATCCTGATGTTTGCATCGTTTACAGGTGTAAGTTATGATTCCATCAGTTTCTGTAGTTGGTTCTGTAGTGATAACGCCGTTGTCATAGTCATGGCCGTATGCAGAAATGGTATAACCATAGGAAAGTGTTTCATTACAGTCTGTGCAGTAGGTATCTCCGCTATATCCGCTGGAAGTACAGGATGGAGAGGAGTAGTAACGTTCTGCGGTATGTGGGTGTGTACATGCTTTTCTGGTGATTTTAAATACAACAGATGTATTTACATAATTGTCAGCATCTGTACCATTATAAACTGCTGTAGCGGAAACTTCTTCTCCTACAGGTAATTTTTTAGAAATATCGGAATCGCTCCATTTCCATTCATCATTAAAAAGGCCTTTAACATCTTCGACTTTCTTACATAACCATGAAACATATATTGTAGGATCGGTATCGGTTGGCTTGCTTGAAGGTGCTTGTGCTTTTGAAATGACAAATTCCCATTCTGGTGCAGATATACTATCGACTGAATTGTAGTAGTCACCTTCATTCACATCAATCTTAAAAGTATAAGTACCTGCATCTGTGGGGCTGTCTGCGAGTGGAGTTTTATCTCCTTTTTTAAAATACGTTACTTTAGTAATTTTACCATGACCGGTGACATCATCTTTCCATTTAATATATTTACTAATATCAACATGGGTATCTTTAGTATATGTAAAATTGGGCTGCGTATAATCAAATTGGTCAGCGGTAGGAGTTGTTTGGATACGTACAAATTGGTTTTTTGCCTGATCGAAAGAATACTGCCTTTTTTCGGTTCCAACAGTTACATCATAAGCGTCATTATTTTCTTTTTCAGTTAACCAGACGTACAGATTACCGTCTTTTGTAGAATCAGGAACAATATGATAACTTGGCTTCCAGGATTCACTATCTATCGTTACTGGTAAAAAATATTCATTTTTAATAATACAACAATAAACATTTGTTGAGTTGCCATTATGGGGGGTACAATTAATGCCTGGCATACGATCAGAATATGCCTTTACGGATCCACCACTAATGCCAATGTTGCTGCAGGTGCCACCGGCAGAACCAATTCCGGCACCATGAGTAGAAGTAGCAGTTACAGAACTACTTTTAATGGTAATATCACTGACACTGCCAGCGCCGTAACCGCCGCCACCAATTCCGGCACCATTCGTAGAACTAGCAGTTACAGAACTACTTTTAATGGTAATACCACTGACACTGCCAGTGCCGTAACCGCCGCCACCAATTCCGGCACCATCCGTAGAACTAGCAGTTACAGAACAACTATCAATAATAATATTACTGCAAGAGCCGGTGCCGTAACCGCCGCCACCAATTCCGGCACCATCCGTAGAACTAGCAGTTACAG
>NZ_JAJDMJ010000102.1:0-3538 GCF_020593585.1 Blautia sp. DFI.6.71 | reverse complement strand
ACGCGCGACCTTGCCAAGGTCGAGACCGCGGGTTCGAGCCCCGTCTATCGCTCTTGGGACTTCGGATTTTCCGAAGTCCTTTTTTATATTATAGGAAATTACTCCGTAATGTTCCTATAACATAAAAAAGCCCTTCGGGCAGGATCGCACTGCGGCGTAGAGGAATTATGTCGCTGAAGCGACCCGCCGCAGGCTGAGAATCCTGCTTGCAGGATTCTTTCTTATTCAGATTCAGTGTCTGAATCGCCGTAGAAGGTCAGAAGACAGAGTCCACAGATTCCTACCAGACCATATATGATTCTGGAAATCCAGCTCATGCTTCCGAAAAGGAGAGCAACCAGATTCAGATTGAAAAAACCGATCAGTCCCCAGTTAACAGCTCCGATGATGGAAATCGTCAGTGCCGTATATCTTAAACATTTACTTCCCATAAGTCACCATCCTTTCGTCTCCCTGTGGCTGCAGACAGCTCTGACAGGAATCATAAAGCTATTACATTTCATATTGTTCCATGGAAGACAAAAAATATGCACAGCAGGTTCAAATTAATTTTAAATCGCTGTGCATATTTTAACAGAATCAAATAAGTTCTCTGCCTCAATTGAGGAACTCTGTCTGACAATCGGATTATTTTACTTTAAGTATCTGTCTGGCAGTTGCATCCTCATCAAAGGAAAATGCCTCCTGTGCCTGAACCGTTACATCACTCTCATCTGTCAGTGTAAATGCCTGGCATACATTAACGGTCTGTCCGGGCTGAATCTCAGCTGTAAAATGATCGATCGCATCGTCATTATTCTCGGGAATCGCTGCCTCGCAGGATTCTCCATGCTGGTAAGCTTTTAGGCTGACATCAACCATTGCACTGGATGCAGAGGAAGAATTATTGGTGTAATCGTAATAAACCATAATACATGGATTTCCGGCAAAGTCTTTGGTGATCGTATGTTTGGTATATTTGATCGTAAATTTTTCTGTTGTGAGATTAAGCGTATCATCTGCAGATGCCTCCGGTGCATTGGAAGAAGAACCTGAGGAATCTTCGTTATCCATATTGTTGAGGGAGTTGTTTATTTCCTCTTCAACACTCTTGAAGTTTGCTGACATGATTTTTACTGTCTCATCATCCAGAGAAACAATTTTCCATCCGGAATCTGTTTTGATCACCGGATAGGTGATATCTGTTTCGGAGAATACATCTTTTTCCACTTTTTTTGCCTTTTCACTCAGAATAGAAGCAAGTTTTGCCTGTGTCTCTTCTTCTGTAAGCTTGTTTCCGGCATAAGCGTTGGAAACGATCTGACGGAGAAATTCAGTGATAGTTGCTTTATAAATATTAGTTCCGTCAATGTAAGTGATATGTGCTGTGACAGAAGCTGTACCATTCTGAATATCAAATCTGTTTTTCGTGATTTTATAAGTCATTTTTTTGTTGATCTCTGAGAAGAAATCTGTGTATGCGGCATCTCGGATATCTGCATTGTCCAGTGCGGTGAGATCACTGCTCTGAATCAGGGATTCCATCGTGTCGAAGTCCATTTTCTTCATGCTGTCAAGAAAATGTTCCACTGCTTTTCGTGGCTGCTGTCGCTGATAGAAATAGAAGCCGGTACCTCCTCCAATGGCGAGAATCAGGATCAGAATGAAAATGATCAGCCCGGCATGTCCTTTTTTATTACCTTTTGTCATATTGCCTCCTGTCTTAGAGTATGCTTGAAAAATGCTTTACGCAAGATGTGCGTCACATCTTGCAGAAAGCCTTTTTCAGACACACTCTAGAGCATAACTGCTCTGAAACGTATTATGTTAAAAAGTTTCGGTTTTGTATCTGCAATAACATTCATGCAGATGTGATGTTACTGAGAACAGAGTAACAGTAACGATATAATTGATTATATCAGAATGCGTTGACAATGGCAATTGTCTTACTTATAATCAAAATTATAGTAATCAGAGTGGTTACTGTTCACACACCACTGTCCCGTGAGGTGTTTTGGCATGAATATGCCAAAATCCCGAGACATACAAGCCAAAATTCCATTGCCGCAGGCAATCTGGAATGAATTTTGGCTACGTTACTGTGAACGGAGTGAACAGTAACATCGGAGCGGATAAAATAAAGAATAATATGCGAAAATACAGAAAGAAGGCGTGGATCTATGAAGTATGAGAGTTCTTTTAAATCAGAAGCAGACGGGCTTGAGATTTCGGTCATGGCACTGATACCGGATAAGAAACCTTATCGTGCAGTTGTACAGCTGGTTCATGGAATGAGTGAGCATAAAGAGAGATATATTCCGTTTATGCAGTATCTGGCAAAACTTGGATATGTGGTGGTGATTCATGATCACAGAGGACATGGAAAAAGTGTAAAACATCAGGATGATCTCGGCTTTACATACGGTGGGGGAGCACAGGCGATGCTTCAGGATATCCGAACAGTGAACAGGAAAATCCATGCATACTATCCGGAACTTCCGCTGATCCTGATGGGGCACAGTATGGGCTCGCTGGCAGTGAGGGCATTTGTGGCAGAACATGACAGCTGCGTAGATATGCTGATCGTGTGTGGTTCTCCAAGCTACAATACTGCCATGCCTCTGGGAGTTGCCATTGCAAAGACAGAGAAAGCAGTCTTTGGACCGAGACACAGAAGTAAACTTATCGAAACAATGTCATTTGGTGCAGGGGCAATGAAATTCCGAAAGGATAAGAGGTGTACAGCTTGGATCTGTTCTGATCCTGATGTGGCGAAAGAATATGAGGAATCCGAATTGTGTGGTTTCACTTTTACGGACGATGCGTATCTGGCATTATTTGAACTGATGAAGCGTGCCTATGATGTGGAGCATTTTTCCTGTACAAATCCAGATATGCCGGTACTGTTTGTAAGTGGGGCTGAGGATCCCTGTCTGATCAATGTGCGCCATTTTGCAAAGACAGTGCGGGCTATGCGACGGGCCGGTTATAAAGATGTAAAGGGGAAACTGTATCCGGGAATGCGTCATGAAATCCTCAACGAGATCGGCAGGGAGCAGGTTTATCATGATATTGCTGTCTATATGAGAAAAAAAGGTTTCTGAGTGGATGTATAAAATGGAGAGATATCCGGTTAAACTATAACGATCTGTAACTATTTGTTGTTTGATGGCTGCGAATTGCTATAGAACCATTAAAATCCATTTTAAGAGAGGAGAACCGGATATTGGGAAAAAACAAAATGATATTGTTGCTGATACTTGTTTTCAGCATTGGCTGTGCAGGCTGTACGGAGAAAAATCCGGCGGCAGAACAGGGAGAACTTGTAAAAAATGAGAGACTGTCGGAGCAATTCGGCAGTCTTTCTCGCTGTTAAGGTATAAGACTTTACGTTTGAATAATTGTGCGTCGCATTCTCGTTACTTTGATGAGTTAAACGCGCAAATTTTTTACCAAAAGAAAGAACGGATGTTTACTTCTGGCACTATATGTGCTAAAATATAGCCATAGGTAGTAGAAAAAACAACAGAATCTGAGAAAAGAGTTATCAGGGAGAAAT